>JBJMGS010000413.1:0-17346 GCA_045807785.1 Pyrinomonadaceae bacterium | reverse complement strand
TACACGGGTTTAGTTGAAGTCGGTGTCGGCATCATCCCGGCGGGCGGCGGCACGAAGGAGATGCTTGTGCGGGCGCTTGATTCAATCCCCGCCGGCATGGACGACGCCGATCCGTTTCCTTATCTCAAGCGCGCGTTCGAGACGATTGCGCTCGCGAAGGTCTCAACCTCGGCGGCGGAGGCGCGCGGGCTAGGCTTCCTGCGCGAAGACGACACCGTCTCG
Source organism: Pyrinomonadaceae bacterium (assembly GCA_045807785.1). Taxonomy (GTDB): domain Bacteria; phylum Acidobacteriota; class Blastocatellia; order Pyrinomonadales; family Pyrinomonadaceae; genus JAIVGV01. The sequence goes on along the minus strand of JBJMGS010000413.1, from coordinate 17,124 downwards.
ATGAACGCGGATCGTTTAATCAATGATGCCAAGCAGCAAGTCCTCGCGCTCGCGCAAGCAGGCTACACGCCGCCCGCCAAGCGCACGGACATTCTCGCGATGGGCAACCCCGCGCTCGCCACTCTGAAGATCGGCATCCATCAGATGCTGCGCGGCGGCTTCATCTCCGAGCACGACGCGCTCATCGGCGAAAAGCTCGCGCGCATCCTGACGGGCGGTGATCTCAACCACCCGACGCGCGTCTCGGAGCAATATCTGCTCGACCTCGAACGCGAGGCTTTCCTCTCGCTCCTGGGCACACGCAAGACGCAGGAGCGCATGGCGCACACTTTGAAGACGGGCAAGCCACTGAGGAATTAGACGCGAGCGATGGACTACCCGGTCACGCCAGCCGTGCGCGCGTTGCGCGAGAAGAAGGTGGACTTCACGCCGCACCTCTACAACTATGAAGAGCGCGGCGGCACGCGCCACTCGGCTGAAAGTCTCGGCGTTGACGAGCACGCGGTCGTCAAGACGCTGGTGATGGAGACGGATGCACGGAAACCTTTAATTGTTCTGATGCACGGCGACCGCGAAGTCTCGACGAAGCAACTGGCGCGCGAGATCGGTGCGAAGTCGGTTCAGCCTTGTAAGCCGGAAGTCGCGCAGAAGCACACGGGCTACATGGTTGGCGGCACGTCGCCGTTTGGCACGCGCGCGGCGATGCCGGTTTACGTCGAGCGCACGATCTTCGACGAGCCGCGCATCTACATCAACGGCGGCAAGCGCGGCTTCCTCGTCGAGATAGAGCCGAAGGTGCTGCGCGAGCTGCTGCCGGTCGAAGAGGTGTCGGTTGCGATTGAAGGTAGTTGACCTGTCAGCGCGTATGCGTGGGTAAGTTCAGTTTGGAGCAAGGAAGAGAGCAATGAGAGAAGCAGTCATAGTTTCATCAGTCCGCACGGCGGTGGGGAAAGCGCCGAAGGGGACGCTGAAAGATACGCGACCGGACGAGATGGGCGCGGCGGTGATCCGTGAAGCGTTGCGGCGCGCGCCGGGCGTCGAGGCGTCGGAAGTCGAAGACGTGATCATGGGCTGCGCGATGCCGGAGGCCGAACAGGGGATGAACGTGGCGCGCGCGGCGGCGATCCGCGCGGGGTTGCCGGTCGAAACGTCCGCCATGACGATCAACCGCTTCTGCTCTTCGGGCTTGCAGTCAATCGCGATGGCGGCGGATCGCATTCGCACCGGAAGCGCGGACGTGATCGTCGCGGGCGGACTCGAAACCATGTCGATGATCCCGATGGGCGGGCACATCATCCGCCCGAACCCTTATCTGGTCGAGCACTACCCGGACTTTTATCTCAACATGGGGCTCGCGACCGAGAACGTCGCACGCAAGTACGAAGTCTCGCGCGAGGAGCAGGACGCTTTCGCGCTTGCGTCGCACCAACGCGCGGCGGCGGCGCAGGACGCAGGACACTTCGACGACGAGATCGTGCCGCTCACCGTCGCGTTTGAAGAGTTGGACGCGCGCGGGCGAAAGCAACGACGCGAACTCACGTTCGATAAAGACGAGGGCGTGCGCCGCGACTCTTCGGAAGAGAGTCTGGCGAAGTTGAAGCCCGCATTCCACGCGAAGGGGACGATCACCGCCGGAAACGCCTCGCAGATGTCGGACGGCGCGGCCGCAACGGTCGTCATGTCGGACGAGCGCGCGCGTCAGTTGGGATTAAAACCGCTCGCGCGCTTCGTCGCCTATGCAGTTGCCGGGTGCGCGCCCGAAGAGATGGGGATTGGTCCCGTCAACGCGATCCCGAAAGTTCTCAAGATCGCCGGACTCAGCCTTGATCAGATTGACGTCATCGAACTCAACGAAGCCTTCGCCGCGCAGAGTCTAGCGGTGATCAAGACGCTGGGGCTCGACCCCGAACGAGTGAACGTCAACGGCGGAGCCATCGCGCTCGGCCATCCTCTGGGCTGCACGGGCGCGAAGCTGACGGCGACGGTCTTGCGCGAACTCGAACGCCGCGCGGGTCGCTACGCGATGGTCACGATGTGCGTCGGCGGCGGCATGGGCGCGGCGGGGATTTTTGAAAGAATATGAGCGATTAGCTGTTAACCGTTAGCTTTTAGCCAGACAAAAAAGCTAACGGCTAATCGCTAACAGCCAACAGCTATTTGCGACTGAAAGGAGCAAACAATGTCAGCCGTAGCCGATGAGAAGAAGATCGTGGCGGGCGGGAGTTTTCTGATTGAGGAGCGCGCGCCCGGTGAGATTTTCACGCCGGAAGATTTTACGGAAGAGCACCGCATGATCGGCGAGACGACGCGCGAGTTCATGGACAAGGAAGTCCGCACGCGCGAGCCGGAGCTGGAGCAGCACCGCTGGGATATCTCGCGCGAGCTGTTGAAACAGGCGGGCGAGCTAGGTCTCATCGGCGCGACCGTGCCCGAAGAATACGGCGGGTTGGGGCTCGATCAGGTGTCGGGCGGCATCGTCGGCGTGTTCCTCGGTCGCTCCGCTTCGTTCGCCACGACGATGGGCGCGCAGTCTGGGATCGGGCTGCTGCCGATCCTCTTCTACGGCACCGAAGCGGCGAAGAAAAAGTATCTCCCGCGCATCGCTTCGGGCGAGCTGGTGTCGGCTTACGCGCTGACTGAGTCCGGGTCTGGGTCGGATGCGCTCGCGGCGAAGACGACGGCGCGGCTCTCCGCCGACGGCACGCATTATGTTTTGAACGGCGAGAAGATGTGGATCACGAACGGCGGCTTCGCCGACGTCTTCGTCGTCTTCGCCAAAGTTGACGGCGACAAGTTCACGGGCTTCATCGTCGAGCGTCAGGAGGGCTTAACGAACGGCGCGGAAGAGCACAAGATGGGCATCAAGGGATCGAGCACGACCGCGCTCGTTTTGTCCGACGTGAAGACGCCGGTCGAGAATTTGTTAGGCGAGGTCGGGAAGGGTCACAAGATCGCTTTCAACATTCTCAACATCGGTCGCTTCAAGCTCGGCGCGATGTGCGGCGGCGGCATGAAGCTGATGACGACCGAGGCGGTGCGCTACGCGAACGAGCGACACCAGTTCGGCAAGGCGATCTCATCGTTTGGCGCAATCAAGCAGAAGCTCGCGGAGATGGCGGTCAAGACCTGGGTCGGCGAGTCGATGATCTACCGCACGCTCGGCCTGATTGACGATTCGGTGAGCGGCACGACAACGCCGGAGGCGAAGCTGCGCGGCATCGAGGAGTACGCCGCCGAGTGCTCGATCATCAAGGTAGCCCTCTCGGAGTATTGTAATTTCGTCGCCGACGAGATGGTGCAAATCTACGGTGGCTACGGCTACTCGAAAGACTATCCGGCGGAAGCCGCCTACCGCGATGCGCGCATCAATCGCATCTTCGAGGGCACGAACGAGATCAACCGGATGTTGATTCCCGGAATGCTCATGAAGCGTGCGCTCTCTGGTCAACTCGCGCTCCTGCCAGCCGCGCAGAAGTTGATGGACGAAGTGTTGTCGCCGTCGCTCGCCTCGTTCGACGAAGACGAGGGCGTGCTCGCTGTAGAGTTGAAATTCGCGCAGAGCGCGAAGAAGGTCGCGTTGATGACGCTTGGCACGGCGGCGCAGAAGTACATGATGAAGCTCGGCGACCAGCAGGAGATTCTGCTTGGTTGCGCCGATATCGTCATGGACACCTACGCGATGGAGTCTGCGATCCTGCGCGCGCAGAAACTCGCCGCGGCGAAGGGCGAGGACGCATCGGCGCACTACCTCGACATTGTGCGCGTCTTCGTGAGCGACGCTGCGGATCGCATCGAGACGAGCGCGCGGGGCGTGCTCGCCGCGATGAGCGAGGGCGACGAGTTGCGTACGCTACTCGCCGCGCTGCGTCGCTTCACCAAGCGCACCCCCGCGAACACGGTTGCCGCGCGTCAACGCATTGCGGATGTACTGATCAAAGCGAACCGCTACGCTTACTAAGAGGGTGACGGGTGTCAGGTGTCAGGTGTCGGGGAAGGTTACTTCATACCGACACCTGACACCCGTCACCCGATACCTGACTCGCTATGAAGATCATTCCTATCTCCGTCCCGACACCGTTCTATATCGGCCCGGTCAACGTCTATCTCGTCGCGGAAGACCCTGTGACCCTGATCGACACGGGGCCGAAGACGAAGGAGGCGATTGAGGCTCTGCGCGAGGGGCTCAGGCGCGCGCGCTTCCGCGTGCAGGACATTAAACGGATCGTGCTCACACACGCGCACGAGGATCACTGCGGGCTGGCGAAAAGTTTGCGCGACGAGGCGAAGGACGCCGAAGTGTTAGTCCACGGCTGGGAGACGGGGCACCGCGCCGGGCGGCTCGAATACGAAGAGAACCGGCAACTGCTCGTGCGCGCGGGCGTGCCCGCGGGCGAGCTTGAAGCGATGCGGCGGCTCTACGCGCACGTGCGCGAGTTTGCCGACGCGCTCGAAGACAGAGAGCACTCGGAGCTGAAGGATAACGCCGAGCTTGAGTTCGCGACCGGGTCTTTGCGCGTCGTGCATACGCCGGGGCACACGCCCGGCTCCTGCTCGTTCGTGCGCGAGGCCGACCGCACGATCATCGCGGGCGACTGCGTCTTGAAGCGCGTCACACCGAACCCCGTGCTCTCGCCCGATCCCGTTGACCCGTCGCGCCGCTTCCACTCGCTCGCCGAGTACCTCGTGAGCCTCGCGCGCTTGCGTAGTTTCGCCCCGACGCTCGTTTACGGCGGGCACGGCGACGTAGTTGAAGACTACGAAGAGTTGTTCAACCGCTACCTGCGCGCCATCCGCGAGCGTCAGTCGGCGGTCATCAAGCTGCTGCCGAAGGCGGGCGCGACCGCGTGGGACGTCTCGCGCGAGTTGTTCCCCGACGCGTCGGACGTACACCGCTTTCTCGCCGTCTCAGAGGCGGCGGCGCACCTCGACCTCGCGCAGTCCGAAGGCAAAATCGCCGTCGAGCTGAGCGACGGGCGCGAAGTTTACCGGAAGGCGGGCGGGTAGGCGTGCGACGGATTCAGTCGGGGCGCGAGAATCGGCGCGCGACGAGGTAGGCGACCACGGCGATGTTGACGACGAGCACAGAGACTTTCGCCGCGCTCGCGTGTTGCCAGAGTTCGTAAACTTCGAGCGGGATGAAAGAGCCCGTGGCGAAGATGGTAAAGTATTCAGCCCAGCGTTTGTGTAGCCACAGCCCCACTCCTTCCGTCAGCATGAGACCCGCGTAGAAGAACGTCCCGGCGCTCAACTCTTCGAGCTGTTTGTCACTCATGAAGCCGATCTTGCCGAGCAGCCGGTGGATGTAATGATTGTCGGGATCGATACGCAGCACGGCGACCCAGCCTGCGACGTGTTCGGCGGCGTCCGTGTGTATGAGCGACAGCGCGCCGATCCCGACGATCAAAAGCAGCAGACCCTTGAACAGCTTGAAGACCGCGATCAGCAGTAGCCACTTGTTTCGCTTCCGCCGCGCGCCGCCCTTCCGCCTCCGCGTCACTTCACGACCTCGAACTCGAAGTAGATCGTTTTGCCGCGCACGACGTAGCAGAGGTACGACTCCCAGAAGCGGCGGATGAACCGCAGAGAGGGGTAGCGGTTGCAACTGTTGACGAGGATTTCCAGCCCTAGCGCGCGCCAGAACTTTAAGAGCGTGACGCGGACGAGGCGCGGGCGCAGGCGCACCTCGCTGTAGAAGTCGAAGTCGGGGCGGTCGCCCGAAAAGTAGGCGAACGATTCGGTGGTCAGGTGGTGCTTGTGCGTCGGGTCTGTGTAGGAGGCGATGTCGGAGTAGTGCGGCGTGTCGAGGCGGATCAAGCCACCGGGCTTCGTGATGCGGTGGAGTTCGGCGACGACGGCGAGCACGTCCGAGAGGTGTTCGATCACCTGATTGCCGACGACCACGTCGAACTCGTTATCGTCGAAGGGGTAGGGCACGCGGTCGAGGTCGTGGATCACGTCCGCCCCGGTGCGCGGGTTGCTGTCGAGCCCCACGGCGCCCGGCGTCTTGTGCTTGCCGCAGCCGATGTCGAGAATTTTCATTGGCGCGAGATTCTAACAACTCGCGCGCGGGGCGCAAAATTTTGGAACGAGCGGCGGCGGGCGGCGTGCAACGGGGCGGAAAAATCTTTTCAGGGAGGTCTATCCTTGCCATGTCCAGAAAACAGTTACTGATTTCCCTGTGCCTGCTCATCGCGGCGTGTGCGTCGGTCGCCTTCGCGCAGACGGTCGCGACCGCGCCGGCACGGCAGGACGACGGCTTGCGCGCCTTCTCGCTGTTCGATGGCGGCAACTTCCTCGGCGTCTATACCGAGCAGGTCACGCGCGAGAACATGAGCCGCTACAATTTGTCGGGCGAGCCGCGCGGCGTCGCCGTCACGCAGGTCGCGGAGAACAGTCCGGCGGCGAAGGCCGGTTTGCAGAAGGACGACGTGATCCTGCGCTTCGACGGCGAGGCGGTCGGGAGCACGCAGAAGCTCTCGCGCCTGATCAACGAGGCGGCGCCTGAGCACGCGGCGCGGCTCACCGTCTCGCGCGGCGGGAGCGAGCGCGAGATCACGGTCACGCTCGGCAAGCGCGAGCTGGCGGCGGGCGCGCGCGAGGGGATGATGTTCGAGAACGGTAACGTGTTCCGCCTCAAAGACGGTGAGTGGCAGAAGCAGTCGGAGGAAGAGGCGCGCAAGATGCGCGAGGAGATGGAGAAGAATTCCGGCGAGTGGCGGAAACAGTCCGAGCAGTGGAAGAAGCAGACCGAGCAGTTGCAGAAGCACTCGGAAGAGTTGCGCCAGCAGTTGGAGAAGATGCCGCGCCCCGAAAACTTCACCTTCGTCCTCGGCGCCGGTCGCCACATCGGCGTAACGACGACGCCGCTCACGGATCAGCTCGCAGACTACTTCGGCGTCAGCCATGGCGGCGGCGTGCTCGTCACCTCGGTCAACGAGAACAGCCCGGCGGCTAAAGCCGGACTCAAGGCGGGCGACGTCATCACGGAAGCCGACGGCGCGAAGATCGAAGACCCCTCGGGGCTCGCGCGCGCCGTCAGCCGCAAGGAAGAGGGCGACGTGACGCTCACGGTCGTGCGCGAACACAACCGCCGCACGATCAAGGTGACACCGGAGAAGGGGCAAGGGCAGACGTGGGCGACGCCCGAAGGCTTCGGCGCACTCTTCGCCGCGCCGACCATCGCGACGACCCTGCCGCGCTTCGGCACGCTGCGTCCGGCGATCATCGCCGCGCCACGACTGCGCGCGCTGCCCGCTATACCTGTCCTGCCGCGCGTGGTCTTGCCGGCGAAGCCGCTCCTCCTGCGCGCTCTCCCCGGAGCGCGGGTGCTCGTCCCGGCGCGCGGACAACTTATGGAACTCTGAAGAGCATCCGACGTAAGTTAGAGAGAAGATCGAGCTCGACCGGCTGGTAAGATCGTGGTGGGTCTCCTCCGGACGAAAGCGACGCCCCGCGCGAGACGGCAATGAGCCGAAACGCGCGGGGCGTCGCTTTTATGTGCGGAGATTTTCGATTACAGGATTGGGAAGTGCGTTCTAAATCTAAACCAAGAGCTATGTAGGTCTTTGTACTCTTTTGAACTCGTTTTGAGACTCTGAGTGCGTGAGCAAATATCTCCGACATAGAGTCTCTTATCAATGCGATCAGCGTAAATTAAAAAATTCTCTCCTTCACGATTCACGAAAGAAATACCTGAACAAGGCATCTCATCTTCGTAAGTAATCAAACTTACTTCTTTAGCATTGATCCCTTTAAATGCCTTCTCGACCTTGAAATTTAGTATAGGCCGTTTTCTTTGGTCGAGCTTCTCCTGAATGATGGGCGGGATATCTAGCTTAGGTGGCATGTACGTTGAGTCAATAGTAGTTCCCACTAACTGACCCGCAAAGATAACATCCGTTTGCCGGAACTCTTTGCGATGGCTGATTCGCTCGCAAGTGCAAGAATAAGCACCCTGAGCAGCAACCGTAAAAAAAACAAGCAAGCAGATCGTTCGGATTATCTCTTTCATCATCACGAATCTTTAACCAATCTTCTTGTCTGAGTTTCAAGGCTGCAACTTCTTCTTCGCCGCGACCGCGTCGCCGTAAGCGCCGCCAGCCGCTTTGCCGATCTCAATCGCGGCGTCAAACTCTTTGATCGCCTCGTCGTTGCGTTCGAGGAAGGCGAGGATGCGTCCGCGCGCGACGTGCGCTCGCGCGATGAGCGCGAGGTCGTTGGCGCGATCCGCCGACTGGATGGCGTTCGCGTAGTTGAGGAGCGCGTTGTTGAGGCGCGTGTCGCGCGTCTCCTCGTTGGCGGCGTCCGCCGCGCCCGCGCTCCACGTCTGGCCGAGCGCGAAGAAGACGCGCGGCTCGCCCCGGTACTCGTCGAGCATCGAGCGCAGCCGCGCCTCCGCGTCGGCGTACTGCCGCGCCTGTAGCATCCGCGACACTTCGTCGAGACTCTTCACGAGCGACAGACGCCGCAAAGCCTCCTGCTCGTCGGCAGGCCCGGCGCTCGGCGCCTCATTCGCGCGCTTCTTCTTCGCCTCCGCCACGCGCGCGCGTGCCGGGGCGTACTCTTCAGGCCGGCGCAGCTCGCGCGCGGGATCGACGCGCGCCAGCACGTCCGGGATGGCGTCTGCAAAGTCGAACCCGGCTGACTCCTGCGCGCGCAACTGCTCGGCGAAGTAGAGGGCAAGCACCGCGCCGGACTCGTAGGCTTCGGCCAGTTCAGCCGTCGCCTCGTCCTCGATCGCGGCGCGCTCTTCCTGCACCTCTTTCGTCAGCGCGGCGCGATCCGCATCTTTCGCCGATTGCAGCCGCGCCGACGCGCGCGAAGAGAGATCGCTGAGGCGCGTCTGTGCGTTGATGCGCGCGTCCGCCGCGACGACGAGCGAGCGCGCGACCGTGGGGAAGACGGTCGGCGTCGTCCCGCCGGGCGAGAGCTTGGCGCGCGCGTCGAGGATCGACTGGATGTCTGCGCGCTTCAGGGCGATGTCGCGGCTGAAGCGGATGACGAGCGGATCGACGACGTACTGAAGATAAGCTCGGCGCACTTCGGAGCCTGAGAGGTCTGTGCCCGGCGGCACGACGACGTAGTAGTCGTCGCCGATGACGCGCAAGTTGACCGCGCCGGGCGCGGCGAGCAGGTCTGCGACGACGAGGAAGCGGCGCTCGTGCTCGCGCGTGGTGATGACGGCGGGCGCGTCCTTTTTCTTCTTGTCGCTCGTCGCGGGCGCGCGCGTCGCGGTGCGCTCGACGGTGGTCGTGATGGGGCGCGTGTGCAGGTAGTTGAGCGTGGTCTTGACCATCTCGGCGGTCTGCCGGCGCATCCGGTCGCCCTCGGTACGGTACTCGGCGAGGTATGAGGGCAGGCGCTCTTCGATGCCGGAGCGCCGGTAGAAGTCGCGGAGGATGGGCGCGAAGTCGAGCACGTCGGCGACGCCCTCGAAGAGATCGTCGCCGACGAGCGGGGCCTCGAAGGCGGGCGGCGCGCCGAGCGCGAGGGCGAGCGAGACGTAGCGCGCCGCCTGATCGGCGGGCGTCGCCGAAGGCTGGCGCAGCTTGTGCAGCTCGTAGAAGCGTTGCAGACGCGTGCGCAGTTCCGGGTCGAGCTTCGATTGGTCGGCGCGCACGCGCTCGCGGAAGGCTGAGACGGGCTTGCCGGGGGCGGGGTCGAACCCGGCGGCGTCGAGCGCCGCCATCATCACGACGAGGCGCGGCTCCAGGGCGAACTGCACGCCGTACTCGGAGAGATCGAACGCGCCGGAGTAGGGTCGCGCCGCAGGGCGTGGCTGTTGCGGGGCGGGCATCGTCGGGGCTGGCGCCGGGCGCGGCTGCGTCTGAGTGTTGCCGGTCTGAGCCGTCGCCGCTGTGTGCGTGAACGCGAGCGTCAACGCGAATGAGAGAACCTTTTTCATAAAGACTGTTTCGGGTGTTAACGTAAGTCCGCGCGGGGGAGAAGCACAGGGATGAAGGATGAAGGATCAAAGATGAAAGCGTGACCGTTCAAGTCGAGTGGTCTCCCTTCCATCCTTCATTCTTCACCCTTCGCTTTCCTTTTCGCCCGCGCGCGCAGCAGTTTCAAGGTTACAGGATAGGCGGCGAGCGAACAAACGACGGAGAGGACGAGCCCGCCGACCGAGAAGGGCACCAGGATGTCCCAGAGGTGATCGCCGAGGCGCTGCCAATAGGCGGCGTTGAGCGGGTGCGGGTGCGTGAGCAGTCGCCAGCCGACGCCGGGCAGACGCAGCGGGCGACCGAGCAGCGCCGCGCCGATGGCGTAGGAGGCGGCGACGATGGGGACGAGCGTGACGAGCGGGTTGTTGACGAACGTGCCGACGTAGATCGCGAGCTTGTTGAAGCGGAAGAGGAGCGCCAAGAGCGTGGCGAGGATGGTGTGCAGACCCAGGAGCGGCGTGAACGCGATGAAGACGCCGACCGAAAAAGCGAGCGCCGTCCGCTCCGGCGGGTCGTCAACCGCGAGCAGACGGCGAAAAGCTGGGCGAAACATCGGCGGGTGTCAGGCGTCAGGTGACGGGTGACGGGTGACGGGGTAAAGCCTTCATCCGGCACCTGACACCCGTCACCTGTCACCTATTTGAAGCTGTTGAGCGCGGCGGTCTCTTCGTCGTACACGTCGAAGACGGTGTGGAGCTTCGTGATCGTCATCAGGTCTTGAATCTTCTGCGAGAGGTTGAGCAGCTTGAGCTGCCCGCCTTCGCGGTTGATCGTCGTGAAGCTGGAGACCAGCTCGCCGATGCCGGAGGAATCCACGTAAGAGACCTTGCCGAGGTTCAAGAGGATTTTCTTCTTGCCCTCTTCGATGAGTCGCTTGATGGCGCTGCGCAGCGAGACGCTGCCCTCGCCGATGGTGATCTTGCCGCCGAGGTCGAGCACCGTCACGTCGCCAGCCTGGCGCTCCGATAGGTTCAATTCAGCCATTGCGGGAAATCTCCTTCTGAAAATTGTCTGTGGTCAAACGTCCGTAATCAGTTGCGCGCGGTTAACACGATAAGCCGCGAGATAATGGGTTGCGTCATTCAGCACGAACAACGGACAACTGACAGCTTCTTAAATCTTCTTCGTCATGCGGACGACGGTGCCGCCGCCGGTGCCCGGCTCCCACTCGACCGTGTCCATGAACGTCCGCATGAAAAGGATGCCGCGACCGGAAGTCTTCAACAAATTCTCGGCGGCGGTCGGGTCGGCGACCTGCGCCGGGTCGAAGCCCGTGCCCTCGTCTCGCACCGTCACGACCAGCTCTCCGCCGACCTCCGTAAACGACAACTCGACTCGCTTCGCCTCGTCCTGACGGTTGCCGTGCAGCACGGCGTTCGTCACCGCCTCGCGCACCGCCATGTCGAGACCGAACGCGGCTTCCTCGCCGAGCCCCACGCGCTTCGCCACGTCGGCTGCCGCCGCCGCGGCTTCCGCAATGGAATCGATGCGGCTCGGCAGGCTCAATTGAGTCTTCTCTTCGGTCACGTTTACAGACCCGTGGGGACAGCTCTCCGAGACCCGTCCGGCGGGGGCGCACGAACCAGCGCGCGGCGTGTGGAGCTAACTGAAAGCCTGCACGGTTTAACACGCCCGCCGCCGCACTGTCAAGAACCACACGCCGCGACGCGCGCGCACCAGCTGTGTCTTGGGCTATGCGACCGCGCCTGCCTTTCGCCCGCCCGCCTGCTACACTAACGCGCCGCCACCCGCAGCCATGAGCGAAGCCACACCGCACCCCGCCGCGACGCCAAAGGAGATGCCCGACCCGGCGCTCGAAGTCCTGCGCCTCTCCGCGCTCTTAGACCTGCGCCGCAACGAGCTGACGACGCTCCAGAATGATCTACGCGACTTCAAGACGCGCTACGCTGCGACCGTCGGCAGCCGCCTCGCCGAACTCGCCGAACTCGAACGCGCCATCAAAGAGGCGGAGTCGCGCACGCTCGGCGTCGAGGCGCGGGACGAAGACGAGCACGACGCCGAAGGGGACGCGCCCTCGCCGCACGCCGTCAAGGCTTCTCTGCGCGGGCTCTTCTGGGCGGTCGCCAAGCTCTTCCACCCGGACCACGCGGCGGACGAAGCGGAAGCGCGCCGCCGCCACGCCGTCATGGCTGAAGCCTCGCGCGCCTACCAGGCGGGCGACGTCGAGAGCCTCTCGACGCTGCTCGGAGACGAAGAACTGCAACTCTACTGCGCCACGCCCCGCGCGTCGGACGCCGAGGAGATCGATCTCGCCGCACGGGTCGTCCAGCTCAAAGAAGAACTGCTGACCATCGAGTTCGGCATCAAGCGCGTCAAACAGGACAGGCTCTACCGGCTCAAGCTCGAAGCCGACGAAGCCGCCGCCCTAGGGCGCGACCAACTCACCGCGGAGGCCGAACGCCTCGACCGCAAACTCGTCAAGACCCGCAACCGCCTCGCGCACCTCTCCTGAGAGCGTGACGAGTGACAAGTGACAAGCGACAAGCAAAGCCGCTTCGCCTTGCTCGTCGCTTGTCACTTGTCACTCGTCACGGTTTACGATTCACGATTCACGATTTACGATTGACCTATGAGAATCCGACCGGCGCGCCGCGTGCGCGCAAACGTGCGCGTGCCCGGCGACAAGTCCGTCTCGCACCGCGCCGCCATCCTCGCCGCGCTCGCCGCGCCGGGTGCGTCATCGCGCGTCACGAACTTTTCGACGAGCGCCGACTGCGCCTCGACGCTTCGTTGTCTCGCGCGCCTCGGCGTCGGCGTGAAGCGCGACGGCGCGACGGTCGAGATCGAAGGCGCGGGGCTCGAACTGCCGCACGCGCCGTCCGCGCCGCTCGACTGCGGCAATTCGGGGACGACCATGCGGCTGCTCGCGGGCGTCCTCGCCGGGCAGGGCTTCCGCTCGACGCTCACGGGCGATGAATCCTTACGCTCGCGACCGATGCGCCGCGTCATCGAGCCGTTGGAGCTGATGGGCGCGCGGATCGAATCTCGCGTCGAGCGCGCGCCGCTCGACGTCGTAGGTCGCAGACCGCTCGCGGCGATTGAATACGTCTCGCCCGTGGCGAGCGCGCAGGTCAAGTCGTGCGTCCTGCTCGCGGGTCTCAACGCGCAAGGCTTGACCGCGGTCGTCGAGCGGCATGGTGCGACGCGCGATCACACGGAGCGTTTACTCAACTGGTTCGGCGTCGAGGTTAAGACATATCCCGTCATAGTGTTCGAGCCGTCGCCTGATAGCGCCGACTTACCGTTAGCAGTCCGCGCCTCAGCCGTCTCACTTGAGAGTCACGCGCCACTCACAGCGCGCGACGTGGAAGTGCCCGGCGACATCTCTTCGGCGGCGTTCTTCATGGTCGCCGCCGCGCTCCTCCCGAACTCTGATCTGAGACTCGAAAGCGTCGGACTCAACCCGACGCGCGCGCAAATCATTGAGACTCTCGTCGCACTCGGCGCGGACGTGTCAGTCGAGAACGTCGAAGATCGCAGCAACGAACCCGTCGGCGAGATCGTCGTGCGCGGCTCGCGCGGGCTCGCGCCGACGAGCGACGGCGCGAACGTCTTACGCGGCGAAGTGATTGCCGGGCTCATCGACGAGCTGCCGATCCTCGCCGTGGCGGGCACGCAAGTCGAGGGCGGGCTCGTGATTCGCGACGCAGGGGAGTTGCGCGTCAAGGAAACGGATCGCGTGCGCGCTGTCTGCGCGAACCTGCGCGCGATGGGCGCGGAGGTTGAAGAGTACGACGACGGCCTCGCCGTTCGTGGGCGCACGCGACTGCGCGGCGCGCGCGTCAACTCTTACGGCGACCACCGCATCGCGATGGCGTTCAGCGTTGCCGCGCTCGTCGCCGAAGGTGAGACGGAGATCGAAGGCGCGGAGTGCGTCGCGGTCTCGTTCCCGGAATTCTTTAACCTGCTCGAATCGGTCGTCGAGAGATGAGCGAAGACACCGCACAGAAGCACGCGCCCGCGCGCGTCGTCATCACGGGCTTCATGGGCGCGGGCAAGACGACGGTCGCACGCGCCCTCGCCGCGCGCCTCGGTTGCGACGCGCTCGACTTGGACGAGTTCGTCACCGCCCGCGAGGGGCGCGGCCCGCAACGCATCATCAACGAAGACGGCGAGCCGCGCTTTCGCGAGATCGAGACCCACGCGCTCCGAGACGCGCTCGTGCAAACCCGCGCGCGCGTTGTCGCGCTCGGCGGCGGCGCGTGGACTCTTCAAGCGAACCGCGAGTTGATCGCGCGCGCGGGCTACCTCTCTGTCTGGCTCGATGCGCCGTTCGAACTGTGCTGGCGAAGGATCAATGAGGCGGCGGGCGAGGCGCGACCGCTCGCCCGCGATCTCGAACGCGCGCGCACGCTCTATGGCGAGCGGCGCGGACTCTATGCCCTCGCAGACCGCAGTGTCCTCGTCGAAGCCGAGAAATCCGTCGAAGGGATCGCGGCGGAGATTGAAATTCTGCTGCGCCCGCTTCAAGATGAAAGGCGAGCTGGCGAAATCAACTTGCAAGGTGGGTCGAAGGACGATGTCTGAAAATCTCAACGACGCGAAAGCGTTGAAGGTCGCGAAGACCTTGAAGAACGCCGACAACTGGAAGCACCTCTCGCGCTGGCACGGCGCAGGGTATTACGAGTTGCAGACCGAGGACACGGGCGACGTGCCCGTGCGCCTCTTCTTCACAAAGAATCTGCTGGACGCAACGGAGGATATCCTCTACCGCCAGATCGTCAACGCCACGCGCTTTCCCGGTGTGCGCCTCGTCGTCATCACGCCCGACGCGCACTACGGCTACGGCGTCCCCGTCGGCTGCGTGCTCATCACCGATGCGGCGTCGGGCGCGGTTGCGATGGGGCCGGTGGGCTACGACATCGGCTGCTTCACGGCTGACACGCTTGTGCCGACCGCTGACGGAAACTCATATCGAATTGCCGAGTTAGCTGAGCGTGGCGAAGAAATCTGCGTCTATTCAATCTCCCCTGATCAGAAGATCGCCGTCGCAAAAGCCATGGCGAAAAAGACGCGCACGGACGCGCCGCTCGTCAAAGTCACGCTCGACAACGGTCGTGAGGTCCTCTGCACGCCCGATCACGAGTTCATGCTGCGCGACGGGAGTTACAGACAGGCATCGATGCTGGCGGCTGGAACTTCTTTAATGCCTTTCGAGCCGTGCGTCGAACAGGATTGCAAGGTGAGTGTCGAACATCTCATCATCGGCGCGGCTCATAAAGTTCATTGGCAAGACGGTTTCAATCACAAAGTCGCCTCCGTCGAGAGCGTCGAGAGGAGGGAAGATGTTTACTGCCTGACCGTGCCGGAGTATGGCAACTTCGCGCTCGACGCGGGCGTGTTCGTGCATAACTGCGGGATGATGTCGGCGCGATCAAATGTCGAGGCGGAGGCGGCGACGCCGGAGCGGCGCTTGCAGTTCAACCGGGCGGTGATGGGGCGGGTGGACATGGGCGCGGGCGGGAAGAGCAAGCGTCTGGGCGGGCTGACCGACGCAGAGTTTCAGCAGTTGGTGCGGGGCGGCGCGGAGTATTACGTCGAGCGTTACGGCGCAAAGTTCGACCGCAGCCGGGCGGAGCGTCATCGCATTCCCGTGGACGACAGTTGGCAGGTGCCTTGGGGCGGCAAGGGCAAGCCTGAGCGCGGGCGCGATCAGTTGGGCAGCCTCGGCGGCGGCAACCACTTCATCGAGCTGCAACGCTCCGAGCAGGCGGGTACGCTCTTCGTCCAGGTGCACACGGGCAGCCGCGGCTTCGGACACGGGCTCGCGACGAACTATTTTGAGCTGGCGCGCGCCGAGCGCCCCGCAGAGATCACGGACTTAGACCTCGGCTACTTCACGCCCGACTCGCGGCACTACCGCGACTACCTGAACGCGGTTGCCGCCGGGGGCAACTACGCGATCCTGAACCGGCTCGTCATCTTCGAGCAGGTGGCCGAGGCGTTTCGCGAGACGTTCGGAGCAGACTTGGAACTCGTCTATGAGATCAGCCACAACCTCGTGCAGCGCGAAGAGCACCCGGACTACGGCGACGTGTGGGTTCACCGCAAGGGCGCGACTCGCGCGTTCCCGGCAGGTCATCCGGCGTTGAAAGGCACAGCTTGGGAAGAGACGGGTCACCCGGTTTTGATTCCCGGCAGCAACAAGGATTGGAGCTACATCCTGCGCCCGCTCGCAGGCGCGGTGAAGAGCGGCTACTCGGTGAATCACGGCGCGGGTCGCAGACTTTCACGCGGCGCGGCGACGCGCGAGTTGTCGCAGCGCACGATTGACGACGAGTACCGTGAGGCCGGGATCGTCGTCAACACGGACGGTCGCGTGCCGCTCGACGAAGCCGCGCCCGCCTACAAGTCTTCGCGGGAAGTGATCGAGGCGGTGACGGGCGCCGGGCTCGCGCAGATCGAGCACGCGCTCTACCCGCTCGCTTCACTCAAAGGCGCGGACGAGCGCAAGGGCAAGAAGCGTTTCAAGGGCGGCAAGCGCGACCACCGCGGCGGCGCGAAGAAGTGGGAAGGCAAGAAAACGGGCGAGCACTACTGACAGAGTTGACTGCCCAACTCTTGAATAGGAGGTTGAGTTGCATGGAGCTTCCGCCTGGTGATGAGATTATTAGCCGCTGTCTTACTCTGACCCTGCTGTTACTGCTCACGCTATCGGCTGCTGCCTGCTCGTTCAGCAACAGCTTCCTAGTGGTCAATTCCTCCGCCCGACCCATTGAAGTCTTGTACAAGATCAAGAAGCCGAGCGACCCTCGCGCGCCGAGCCGACTCTCCGAAGTGCCGCCGTATGCCAGAGGGGTCTCAGGGGTTACCTCGTTGGAGCCGCTACCAGCAGATCGTTATAAGATCGATCCTGACAGGCGTACAGTCGCCCTCACGCTGAATCCAGGCGAGTCACTGATGCTCGACCAATGCAAACCGGCGAATATGCGGACTCACGGCGACTGTGTGCCCGGCGCCTTCTCAGTCGAAGAACTTTATCTCTCCGGCGCGGACGGGGAGATCAGCCTAAAAGGCGAGCAGGTGCGCATGGCGTTTGTAAATACGTCGAATAACGAATACATCTTGACGTACAAATAGTCTGTGAAAGGCAAAGTGAATGGCGAACAAAGCGACGAAAGGTAAAGCCACGCGACCGGGGAAGGGCGCGGCTCCGCCG
>JBJMGS010000412.1:0-15359 GCA_045807785.1 Pyrinomonadaceae bacterium | reverse complement strand
CTCGTCAGCGTCGCCGCGATCTTCTGCGCGACGTTGCCGGATTTTCCGACGCCGACGACGACCACCTTACCCACACACGCCGCGAGCAGCTCAATCGCCCGCCCGACCTCCTCGCGCCGCGCGCGCCGCGCTGTCGCCGCGACCGCCTCGGCTTCGAGCACGAGAAAGTTGGTGAACTGTGCGAACTGATCTTGATCGGTCATCGCAGGGCGGCGGGCGAAACGCGGCGTGGGTGAATGTGGCGTTGAAGAATTAGGAGAAACGAATACGCCTGGCAGGAGTCGAACCTGCGACCCCCTGCTCCGGAGGCAGGTGCTCTATCCACTGAGCTACAGGCGCGCGGGGAGGATTCTCGCACAGCTTCGGCGTAAAGCGCAAAACGGCGCGGTCGCGTGAGTCTGATGGCAGCTGCCCGTGCCTTTCTTTGACACCGCCTTTGCGTTTCGCCGCGTCGCGAACTACTATCAATTGCCTGCAAACCTAGTCCGTCTGAAACGTCATCGCAAGCTTGCCCGCCGTCTCCCCGCGACCGTCGCGGCGTGCGAATAAAACCTTCGGAGGCTTAATGAAGAAACTGAGACCGACCTTCCTCGCACTTATTTTTGCGCTGCTTCCCTTCTCAGCCGCGCCGCAGCTCGCGCAACAGGGCGCGGCCACGGCGCCTGCGACCGCGCTTTCCGCGGCGACCATCGACGCGGCGAAACAGATCACCGCCGCACGTCTGAAAGAGCACCTAACTTACGTCGCGGCGGACGAGCGCGAGGGGCGCGACACTCCTTCTAAGGGCTTGGACGAGACGGCGCAGTACGTCGCCGACGATCTCAAGAAACTCGGCATCAAGCCCGCGGGCGACAACGGCACCTACTTCCAACGCATCGCGCTCAGGCGCGACAAGGTGGATCAAGAGCACACTGCGTTTGCGCTCGGCGACGAGAACTTCAAATTCGGCGATGACTATCTGACGGCGGGCACGCCTGGCAGCGCCGAAGGGCCGCTCGTCTTCGTCGGCCACGGCTGGATCGTCAAGGCAAAAGGCATCGACGCCTACAAGGGCATCGACGTGAAGGACAAGATCATGGTCGTCGCGGGCACGGGCACGCCGCCGGGCGCGACGCGTGCGGACGTGCGCGGCAAGGTGGGCGAGGACTACGAAGACCCGGACGCCTACGGGCGGCGCAACGGTGCGCGCGGCATCATCTACGCGCCCCGCCCGCGCGGTGGCGACATGGCGCGCTGGTGGCGCTTCATGCGCACGGCCGCCGAGCGCGGCGGCGGCTACCGCGTCGAGCGTTTCGGCACCTCGACCACGCAACTCCCTTCCATCTATGCGTCGCAGCGGCTGCTCGACGCGATCTTCGCGGGCGAGGCGGTTTCGGGCGCCGACGTGATGAAGCAGGCGCTCGGCGGCGACGCGGCGCCCGCGCTGGCGGCGGCGGCGCTCTCGCCGCAGAAGCGCGCGAAGTTTTCCGTCGCCTCCGCGAGCGAGACGGCGACGACGCAGAACGTGGTCGGCATCCTCGAAGGGCGCGACCCGCAGTTGAAGAGCGAGTACGTCGCGATGGGCGCGCACTACGATCACGTCGGCGTCGCTGGCCAGGGCAGCGGCCAGTGTCAGGAGGTGAACGGCGATAAGATTTGCAACGGCGCGGACGACGACGGCTCGGGCACGGTCTCGATCCTGACCATCGCCGAGGCGTTCGCCAAGGGTGCGCGCCCCAAGCGCTCGATCATCTTCGTCTGGCATTGCGGCGAGGAGAAGGGCCTGTGGGGCTCGCAGTATTTCACGAACTTCCCGACCGTCCCGCTGGATCACGTCGTCGCGCAACTCAACATTGACATGATCGGGCGGAGCAAGAGGCCGGGCGACACGACCCCGGCGAACGCGAACCTGACGGGGCCGGACGAGATTTACGTCATCGGCTCGAAGATGATGAGCACCGATCTCGGTGCTTTGAGCGAGCGCGTCAACGCGTCGTACCTGCACGTCGGGTTCAACTACAAGTACGACGACCCGACCGATCCGAACCGCTTCTTCTTCCGCTCGGATCACTACAACTACGCGCAGAAGGGCGTGCCCATCATCTTCTACTTCGACGGCGTCCACGAGGACTACCACCGCCCTTCGGACTCGGTCGAGAAGATCGACTTCCAGAAGATGGAGAAGGTCGCGCGCACGGTCTTCGCGACGGCCACGGAACTCGCCAACGCGCCCGCGCGCCCGCGCGTCGATAAGAAGCTCCCGCAGCAGCTCACGGGACAATAAGCCATCTCGGCGCGCGCCGCGCGGCGTTTGTCGCGCGGCGCGCGCGCTGAGGTGGTGTCCTAAATCTGTGTTGCTGAGCGAATGAGCCTGCCCGGCCTGAACAAAGTGAGGACGCGAGATCGTGCCGACCCAACCGACCCAGACCTTCAACATCGGGATGCCGCTCTACGAAGGCTTCGACAGCCTCGACGTCATCGGCCCCTACGAAGCCTTCTTCTGGATGGGTAACTACTGGGCGGGGCACACGGTGAACAGATACCTCGTCGGCCCGGCCTGCGCCGACGATCCGACGAAGGCGCAGACGCTCACGGCTTCCAACGGCCTGCAGATCGTCCCGCAGAAAACTTTCGCCGACCCGGAACTACAGCTCGATCTCGTCTTCGTCCCCGGCGGTCTCCCCGAAGGCTTCATCGCCACGATGACCGACCAGACCTACATCAATTTCCTGCGCCGCCACTGCGCGAACGCGACCTACGTCACCAGCGTCTGCTTCGGCGCGTTCCTCCTCGCCAGCGCCGGGCTACTCGACGGCTGCCAAGCCACGACCTACTGGTCAGGCGTGAAGTATCTGAAGCTCTTCCCCAAGATCAAGGTCGCGGATTTCTTCCCCCGCTACGTCGTCAACGACGCGACGGGCGCGGACGCGCGCCGCGTCGTCACGGGCGGCGGTATCTCTTCGGCGATAGATGAGGCGCTAGCCCTCGTCGCGCTCATCACGGGCGACGACCGGATCGCGCAGCAGGTGCAGCTCACCTTGCAGTACAACCCGCGCCCGCCCTTCTCAGGCGGCGACCCGACGGTCGCCGACCCCTCGCTCTGGCAGCCCGCCGCGCAGGGCTTCGACAAAGCCTTCGGCGACTCGCTCACCAAAGCGATCAAGCAAGTCCTCGGCACGAGCAGCGGCGGCTCACGCGCGGGGGCGACAAAGCCGAAGCCCACGCCGCGCGCGCCGCGCACTCGTGCGCGCCGGTGACGCGCGCCGCCCGCCGCGTCACCCCTTCTTGACACGGCAACGACGCCCCGTATAATTCTCCACGCACCGCGGGTCGTTAGCTCAGTTGGTAGAGCAGCTGACTCTTAATCAGCGGGTCGCTGGTTCGATCCCAGCACGACCCATCCGTGTTTGCAATAAGTCAGGGCGACCAACGTTGGTCGCCCTGACTATTTTGTGTGCCTCTAGTGTGCCAACTTTCAGGAAGTGTGCTTCGTTAGGAGATCAGAGTAGTGGCGAATTGCGCAGAAGAAAATAGTGCGCGGCGGGCGTGAGAAACTGACAACTACAAAAGGGCTCAATCGAGCAGCGAGAGGTTCACCGGCGCAGCACACAATTCATCATCAACCTTCTTTTGTGGGGACTCTTTACACTTGGTGGCATAAAACGCCACGGGGACTTTAAGCTTGACGGATAACGCCGTCTCCTTAGACCATTAGCAAGGCGCTCATCTACTTAATGCAGGTCTTTACATGTCGAGGGAGTAACTCTTAAACTATTTTGAACGCCGGATTACGATAATCCCTCTATCTTTCGTTAAGTAGATCATCACCAAATATTGGCGCGCTCCATAACGGCTACCTCACCCTTCGGGCGGCGCACGTTCTCCTTCCGAAATTTCGTCGGACTCTACCCGCGGGTATTCAGGGGACTCTGAGCCGTCGGTGTAATCTCGGTCCCGCTCCTCGGCTCTTTCGGGAGGAAGTTTGATCACCCAGACTTCGCGTTTCTCGGTGGTAATGACAGTCCGTTTCTTCATCCAGTCTCCGACGCGGGGAGTCCGCAGTTATGAGAAAGATTTCCGACCAAGCAAAACACCAGCCCTGCGGGTGAAGCTAGAATGACCTCGATCCTTCTACAGTTATCCTTAGGGAGGCTGAAGTCGCGAGGGCGGCGGCGTCAAGTTAATTCAACCCACCGTCGAGATTTACTTCTGGAAATTTTTGCCCGCTTACGGATCACTCTTCTTCGCCGGTGAAGTTTCGGCGAAGCGCAGGTTTCGCCACGAAGATTCAGCGATCTGCTTGCCCGCCTCGTCCAGCGCGATGACGCGCCAGCGCAGCGCGCCTCCGGCCCGCTCCCTCAGCCAGGGCGGGGCGCGGTAGCCCCCCTGATCCGACGGAAAAAGGGCGGAGAGGATCGTCTTGCCGCCCGCGTCAGTTATTTCCAGACGGTACAGTGCGGCTTTCTCCAAAATCATCCACGCGAAAACCACCGGCTGCCCCGCGTCGAGGCTGGCGCTCTCAGCCGGTGCTAACTGGCGCAGAGTAGCCGCGCCGGGGCCGGCCCCCACGAAATAGCGGAGTACCGGCATCGGGAAACCGGCCACGGCGCCGGCTTCAACGACGCCCGGCCCGGTGCCGACGGCGGACAGATCGGAGGCTGTCGCGGCGTCGTCCGAAGCCTCGACGCGCAGGAGGATCAGATACTCCCCGGCGACCCGCACCGGCAGATCGTCCGGGTCTGGCCCGGCCAGGGTGTATTTCCCGCGCGGCGGGAGGAAAACGTTGAACCGGCCCAACTGCGTGTAGCGCCGCTGCGTGCCACGCCGTTCGACGGGCAAGGTGGCCTCGGTCAGGAGGTCGCCCGCAGAGGGCGGGTCTTCGCCCGGCATGACGACCTCCCAGCGCCCCTTCAGACGGCCCGCGCCGGTGTAGCCGATCTCGGCTTTGAGCTGCGGCAGCCTCTCGCCCTCCCTCGCGAACACGACCGGCTTGTCGCTGCCTGTGAAACCGACTCGGACATCGGTGAGGGAGAACGGGCTGCCCGACGCCCCCCCGGACATTCGACAGGTCACTACGACGAACTCATCACGCCCGCCGACCGTGCTAACGAAACGCCGCACGAAGAAGAAGCTGGAAGCCGCGCCGGCGGCGGCAGCCTGGTAGGCTCGCCGCGCCACAGAGGCCGGCAGGGTCATGATGTCCGTGTACGACCTCGTGCCGCTCGGCATCACGCGCTCGTAGCGCGCCGGGATGACGCCGAAGATCGTCGCCGGGTTGCATTTGAATCCGATGTCGGGCGCGGCCGGGATCAGTTCGCCGCACCAAGTCGCTTCCGCGGGCACCTGGTTGTTCAAGTTCCCGAACGTGAGGAAGGCGACCGACGGGGTCTGCGTGCTTACGTTGACGCCGTTCGGGCTGACGCTGACCTGCGCGCTCGCCTGCACGGCGCAGGCGCAAGCCACCAGCACGAAGGCCAGAACGCGGGGGAGTGGAAGGCGCGCGGCGACGAGGGACGAATCTCTTTTCGGCACCAGCGCGCGTCGGGTCATCGCCTGCATCGAAACACCTCGAAGTGTCATAACGTCTTCGCCTCCGGCGCGAGATTCGTTTCGTCCCGCCGCGGTTCCCTCCCGCTCAGAAGAAGTTGAAATTCAGTCCGGCGTTGAACGCCTGAAACTTCGTCAGGGTGTTAAAGCCGAAGAGCCTGTCGCGCGCCAGCCCGTAGCGGTTCGCGTAGCGGATGAAGAACTGCCCCTGCACTTTCTTCCAGCGGCTCTTTTCGCTCTGGAGGAATCGCCAAGAATACTGTACGTCGAAATCGGCGTCGCGCCGGTGGCTCGCGCCGAAGCGGTCGCCCGCCCCCGTCGTCGAGGCGTTCAGCGCCCAGACCATCCTCCCCGTCATGCGCCACGTCACGCCCGTGCCCACTCGCAGCGTCGTGTTGATGGCGTTCTGCGCGAAGTTACTCGCGCGCTCGGTGCCGACCTCGAAGTTCAGGTCGAGCGATTTCGACGGGTTCAGCCCGACGGTCAAGCCGTTGGTCTCGTCCAGCAGATCGGCGCGCTCGCTCGTGATCTGCCGGTTGTCCTGGAACGAATAATTAAAGCGGTAGCCGAGCCGCAGGGCCGAGGAGAACTGCCACTCCGCCGCGAAGCTCTGGTTCGTGCTCACCTGATTCGGAATCTGCGAGAGCGAGGAGAAGTCGCCGCCGACGGGGACGAAGGCGGCGAGCTGGTGCGTGCGGTCGAAG
Source organism: Pyrinomonadaceae bacterium (assembly GCA_045807785.1). GTDB lineage: Bacteria > Acidobacteriota > Blastocatellia > Pyrinomonadales > Pyrinomonadaceae > JAIVGV01. The sequence goes on along the minus strand of JBJMGS010000412.1, from coordinate 9,129 downwards.
CCGAAGGAGAGGCGCGGGAGCCACGCGGAAGGCTTCTTGGGACCGCCGAATAGTGTGGCGGCCGGGAGGGAGAGCGAGAAGGCTTGGCGGCGCGTCAGCGTTTTCAGGATTGACCTGATGCCCGCCAGATCGTCGCTGCCGCGCGTGTCGTCCGCCGTGAAAGTGATGTCGCCGACGCTGCCGTTAACCGTCCACTCGTTGTTGAAGCGGTCGGCCTGCGCGAACGCGGCGATGCTGCGGTAGAGCGGATCAACTTTCTCGTGCCGGAAGGCGAGGGCGAGGTTCACCGGCTTCGATTCGGTCAATTTGTAACCACGCAGCAGGTCGTAACTGATGTCGAGGAATCGTGCGCCGCGCGAGACGGGCCGTACCGGCACGACGTGACGCCCCTGGTAGAGCAGCGGGTCGGCGGGGTTAGTGAACAGGCTGCGGGCAAAGCCGCCGTCGAAGCGCAGGCGCTGGCGCTTGTCCGAGCCCGACACGCGGACGCTGGCCCCGCGGCTCCTCTCCGCGTCGTTGACGTTCGCCTGGTTGAAACTGCTTCGCGGCAGGAGCGCGCCCTTCAGCGCGCTCAGCTCGACGCGGAAACCGCCCGGCCTCTGGGGCAGGAGTTCGACTCCCAGCGTGCCGCTGAAGAGCCGGTGCTTGGCGCGGCTCAACCCGAAGAAGTTGTCGAAGCCGACGATGCTCGTGCCGTTCATGAACGCGCCGGAGAGGTCGAAGCGCCTGGTCAGGGGCACGGTCGCAAAGACGCCGCGGCTCGTAAAGTTATTGATCAGTTGACGGCTGCTGCCAAAAGAAATTTGCCCGACCCGCAGCTTAACTTTATGGATTTGGAACTGCATCAGGTAGCTCGACAGATCGACCTGCATCGCTTCCCGGCCTAAGTCCGGGAAGCGTAAAGCTTCGTTCTGCACGGTCGAGCCCGCGAGATCGAACTCGTTGAGGGCGGAAACCCCGTCCCGGTTGTAGTTGCCCTGCAAGCTCGCCTGCAGGGCCAGGTCGGTGAAGTTGATGCGTTGGGGCCTACTGGATTCGGGGAAGAAGAGCACGACCGACTGCGCCTTGACGTTGACAGACACGCGCGGGACGAACTGGAAAGGGCGCGCTTCGCCGGTCTGTCCCGACGGCGGGGGCTGCCGTCCGGCAGTGCCCGCCGGCGCGCCGGCGGGCTTCGGCTCTTCGACGAGCAGGGGCAGGCGGGCGATCTCAGTCCACTGGTTATCCTGCGACACCAGATAGACGACGACGCTCGTCTCGCCGAGCGGCAGGGGGAGGGGCTGCGGCTGATACGTCAGACGGTTGTCGCCCTGAGCGCAGAGGGCGGTCACGTCCGTCTCGCCGACGAAGACGGCGAGACGACCTTCGCCCGGCAGCGGCGCGCGCGCGGTCTGAAGTTCGAGCCGCGCGTCGGGCGCCACCGGTTTTTGCGCCGAGAAGTTTGCCGTGACGCGCAAGGGTTGCGCCTGCGCGGCGACGCGCGCCGGGCGGGGCATCGCGCCGAACAGACCGAGCGCCGCCAAGCCGATCAGAAGCTCAGCCGTCAGACCGGCCCGCGCTTTGGCGCCCCGGCTTAATCGAACACGGGGATCAATCTTTGCTCTCATCGGCAACTCGCGACGACGCGCGAGCAGGGTTGAATTCCGCGTTCACCCTCAGTCGAGCGGCGGAACGCCGGGACGGATCTGTGGCAGCGGGCCAAGAATGCGGTCGCGCACGACGAACGCGTTCTTCCACGGGTTCGCCGGGTCCACGAAGTCGTCCTCTTCGGGGCCTTCCACCACCACGTCGCCGATGCTTATATGGATCGGCGGATTACAGCTCCCGTCACTGACGTCGTGTTGGAATTTCACCCTGAACTCGTTGGCCCCGTGGGGGACGACGTAGGCTCCGTTGACTGCGGCCGACTTGATTCGCCAGAACTGGTTGGGGCTGCGCCCCTGGAACAAAAGGTAGTCCGCCAGAGTCCTGCAAGTGCCGGCGGGGGCTGGTGCGGTCGGGGGGTGGCAAGTTAGAAGGGAGAGGGCAACCACAGGGGTGAGTACGGTCGCAAAGACTGCGGTGCCCACGGTCGCAGCGATAGAAATGTCGCAGACAACTGGGTTGCCTACATCTGAACCGGCCGACAATCCCGGAACCGCGATTTCCGCCTCGCCCGACGCCAGACTGGAATCCGCTCTGAAGGTGCCCGCACAGTCGGTTTTGCACGTTTGGTAGGAACGGGGATCGAGCAGGAAGGTGAAACCCTGCGAGGCGGCGTACTGGATGAGCGGGTGAGTTGAGCCGGCGGCGGAGACGCGGTACTCCTTGAGCACGGGCTCCAAAAGTATCGTGTCGCCGGCCACGTCCGACGTTAACCCGGCTGTCTTGACTTGAACCGCCACGTGGCGCTCCCCGTAGCGTCGCCCCAGAGAGTCGCGCGGTGCCAATTTAAAGGTCGGCGGGTTCGTGATCGGAATCCACGGCTGCGACGATATGCCTGAAGCCCGCTCGTCCGGCGACTCAAGAACGCGGTACTGCGTCAGGTCTGCCTTTCGCGTGGTCGCGCCCTCCTTCTCCGTCGCGGTGAAATTCAGATCAACTACCCTTTCCTTCGTCGAAGCGGCTCCGTTGTTCAGCCTGAAATTGAGGGCGAGGATCACCTGAGTTCCGACGTCGTCCCTCGGCGTCACCGGGGAACCGCAGGTGATCGTCTTGGGGCTGGTGCCGAGTTCTACGGTCGTCGCCTCGAACCTGACGCTGATTGTGTGCGGCTGCCCGTTCTTCAAGGCGGCAGGGGTCGGAATGTTGAAGCCGTGCAAGCCGTTGTCCCCGACGGCGCCCCCGACGTCTGGACGCGACGCGTTAGCCAGCACGTTCGTCACGAGCGTCGCGCCGTCGAAGACGCTCACGTTGATCGGCGTGTTCAGGCGGTTCCTGTCGGCGGCCCAGCCGGCGATCACGTTGCAGTCTCCCACGTCGAAAAAGCCGACGTAATTTGGCTCGGCCAGCGGGGGACGCGCCGCGGCGGCTCCGACATGCGACCCGCTTTCAAGCGGCGGCGGCGGGGCGGCGAAGCCGCCGGGGGAGAGACTCAAGCTCAACACGGTCGCGCAGAGCGCGGGCGCGAGAAGCTTATCGGACAGGGCTCCGCGAAAGGTCTGTCGCATGCTCTTCCTGATCATTGCTCTCCCTCCTTCGCGCGCGGGGTCTACTTGGCGAGTTCATCCTGCCGCCGCTCACCATCCATTGCCATGACGTAAGCGTCTGACCTAAAATGCGCCCAGTCTGCCCGGTCCGGTTACGGCTCTCCCCATGCGGCGAGAGGGATACACCGCCTGCGATAAAAAGTCCTTAAGGGTCAGCTAAAATCTTCTAAAGGAATTTCTAAAGGCGGTTATGTATAGCGCCGTCAGAAACTTCTACGAATTCGGGCGATACCGCTTCGACGCGGCGAGACGCCGGCTGTCGCGTGACGGACAGCCCGTGCCGCTACCGCCGAAGGCGGCGGAAGTCCTCTCCGTGCTCTTAAGGCATCACGGCAGGCTGGTGGAGCGCGAGGAATTGATGCGGGCGGTCTGGGCGGACAGCTTCGTGGAGGACGCCAACCTGACCGTGGCCGTCTCTCAACTGCGGAAGGCGTTCGGACAAAACGGCGCCGCCGACTATATCGAGACCACGCCGCGCCTCGGCTACCGCTTCTCGCCGGAGGTGCGTGAGGTGTGCGAAGAGCCGGTGCCACTGGTCATCGAGAAGATAACGCGCGCGCGGACGGTGATCGAAGAAGAGTTCATTCAAGACGAAACGGAACCTGCCGCGCGGGTCATGACCCGCGGGCGCGCGCCGCTCGCAAAGCGACTGGCAGGCGGTTCAACCCGACGCCGGGCCGCCGGCGTGTTGGCGGCGGCGGCCCTGCTCGCGGCGGTCGCCGGGTCGGCAAGCTATTTCAAAAACACGGGCCGGAGGGCGGGCGGGGCGGCGACCCCCGCCCGCGCGCCCGTCAAATCCATCGCTATTCTGCCCCCGAAGACGTCAGACGCCGACGCGGAGAGCGCGTCGCTCGGCTTGGGGATAGCGGACGTGTTGAGCACGCGGCTGGGCAGGCTGCGCAAGTTAGTCGTGCGCGCGCCGAGCGCGATCAACCGTTACCCGGGCGGGTATCAGGACCCGCTTGAGGCCGGGCGAGAACTCGGGGTGGACGCCGTGCTCGAAGGGAGCCTCCAACGCGAGCGGGGTAAAATCCGACTCACGCTGCGGCTGCTCGAAGTGTCGGACGCCGCACAACTCTGGGCCGGCAGCTTCGAACGAGACGACGCGGACATCTTCGAGTTGGAGGACTCCGCCTCCGAGCAGGTGGTAGAAGCCCTCTCGTTGAGTCCCTCCGGCGGCGAGAGAGCCTTCCGGGGGAGGCGACCGACCCAGAACCCGGAAGCGTACGCGCTCTACCTCCAGGGCAATTACTTCTGGAACAAGCGCGGGGGCGAAGTTAAAAAAAGCCTCGCGTATTTCCGCAGGGCTATCGAGCTCGACCCCGGTTTCGCCCTGCCTTACGTCGGACTCGCGAAGGCTTACGCGACCCAAGCGGGGCCTGCGGCTGAAGCCCAGATGCTGGTCGAAAAAGCGTTGCAATTAGACGACGACCTGGCGGAGGCACACGCGACCTACGGCTTCATTAGAATGTTCCACCACTGGGACTGGGCGGGGGCGGGGCGGGCGTTCGATCGCGCCATCGAGTTGGACCCAAATTCCGTGACCGCACACCACTGGAGAGGCGTTTACCTCTCCCTCTTAGGGAGGTTGGATGAAGCTGAAGCCGAGATGCGCCGCGCGTTAGAGCTCGACCCGCTATCCACCATCGTCTTGGCTGACCTCGGGCAACTCCGCTACTTCGCGCACGATTACGACGGAGCCGCCGCCTACTGCGAGAAGGCGCTCGCGCTGGACGGCGAATCCCAGGTTGCCCACGAGTACCTGAGGGATATTTATGTCATGAAGGGGATGGAGCGGGAAGCTTTGAATAAGTGGCTTCAGGCGGGCACCCACGTCCTCGGCGCCGGGGCGTCTCAGCGCACCGGGGGAACTTTCGCGGGCTCGGGCTTCCGGGGCTTCGTCAGAAAAGATTTGGAGTCGCTCTTAAACGCGACCGACTCGGAGCGCGCAATGTCAGCCCCCTACATCTCCCGACACTACATGTACGTGGGCGACAAGGAGCAGGCGCTACGCTGGCTGAGTCGCGCTTATAAAGAGCACGCATTCATCCTGCCCTTCATAAACGTGGACCCGCTTTATGACCCCTTGCGAGACAACCCGGAGTTTAGAGGCATCATTCACGGCATGAGGCTCTGAGTGGTGCGCAGGAGGGCAGTAACAGATGGCTAAGGTAACGAGCAGCAAGGTCACGAAGAGCGCTTCGAAGGCATTACGGACTTCGAAGCGCAGGGCTGTGAAGGCGGCGGCAGCGAGTGCGCTGGCACAGACCAAGACTCCCAACGAGACCACCTCTGCGGCGGCGAAGGCGGCATCGAAAGTATAGCGCGACGGCAGGACGAGTGAACATGCTAAGTCGTCGGCGGCTAACGCGCTCGGGCAGGCACGTAAGCAGTCTGAATGAGGACTTAGGTCGGCGATCCACGGAGAGGTGACAATCTGACAGGTAAACTCCCTTCCCTGAACATCCGGAGTGGCGACGCTAACTGTTAGTTTTCTCTCGACCTGCCGCTGGCTCCCAACGACGCGATGAGCTTAAGAAGCGCGGAGAGGTTAATGGGCTTGCTCAGGCGCTCGTTAAAACCAGCTTCCAGTGCGCGTTCGCGGTTAGAGTATTCGACGAAACCTGTGACGGCGATGAGCGGCACGGTCGCATACCCGCTCACTTCACGCAAAGCCCGCGCTAATTCGTAGCCATCCATCATAGGCATGCCAATGTCGGCGATGACAGCGTCGAAGCGATCATTTTGTGCTGCGCGGAGTGCTTCGGGCGCAGACGGCATTGCCACTACATCGTGACCCGCGTTCTGAAAGAAGAGACTCAGCATAAGGCGGATATCCGGCTCGTCGTCGACGACGAGCAGACGTAGCTTGTTTCCCCCAGACTGCATAACTTTCTCCGCCGCTGCGCTTGAACTATTACGATAAGTTACAGCCAATCCTGCAAGCTGTTATTCGTCGGTTCGATTCCGACCCCGATATATTACAAAATCCTGTTCATATCTTGTGTGCCAACTCTCTGAAACATACCATTTTTCACCCAAACTCGATTAAGCCAAGTCAGTGGATCAAACTAACTAAATATACAAGTTATAATCGCATCCAAACTCAGCCAACCGGCTCAAGTGAGACTCTTAATCAGCGGGTCGCTGGTTCGATCCCAGCACGACCCATCCGCATCGGCAACAAGTTAGGGCGACCATCGTGGTCGCCCTAACTATTTTGTGTGCCTCTAGTGTGCCAACTCTCAGGGAGTGTGTCTCGCGTGGAGATCACCTAAAGTCGTTGATGAGGACGATGTGCTCGGTGGTGTTGCCGCTTGCGAGGGCAAGTTGCCGATTGTCTCGCGACCATGCGAAGTTGAAGATTAGGTTGGAAGTGAAGTTCGTCAGCGGGCGTGTCGCTGCCCCGTCGAGCGGCAGCGCCCGTAGGTTGGAGATGTTGTTGCGCGTGCCGACGTAGATGAGGGCGCGCCCGTCCGCCGCCCAGCGAATGGTGGGACTGGAGATATCTTCCGGCTCGTCGAGGACTTTGACGGGTTGTCCGCCTTCTATCGGCAGCAGACCGATCTTATCCGTCGCGTGTAGTTTTACATCCCGATAGAAGCAGGCGACGAGCGCACCATCGGGCGAGACCGATGGGGTGTGGGCGTTCCCGCCAAAGATGAGAACCGGCTGCCCGCCCTCAGCCGGCACTTTCCAGATGCCCGACCCGGACACGGAATATACGACCCAGCGCCCATCAGGCGTGAACGAGGGTGTTCCCTCGGAGGTCTGGTTGGTTAGTTGCCTCTGGCTGCCCCCGTCGATATCCATCCGCCAGACGTGCGGGATGTCGCCGTTGCGGTAGGAGATGAAGGCGACCGAGCGACCGTCCGGGGACACCGCGGGGGTGCTGTCATGGTGCGCGTCGGTGGTCAACTGCTCGGTGGTGACGCCGTCCTGCTCCACCAGCCAGATGTCCAGGTTGCCGCCCGCTCCCGAGGCATACACCAGCTTCCCGTCCGGCGTCCAGGAGAGTCCATAATAGCCCTCGTCCATCCCGGCGGTGGTACGCTTGGAGGCGACAGGCGGACTCTCCGGCACGAACGCGATGGTGGAAGGACGGTCGTACTGCACGGTGACGAGCGTACGCGAGTCGGCGGTGAGGCTGATTTCATGATAATCGCCGAGGTCGCTCGTGATCTTACGCGCCGCCCCGTCAGGGTATGAGACGTGCCAGATTTGTGCATCGGAAGACGGCTCTCTGGCCGCCGCCAGCAGGCCGCTCCCGTCCGATAGCCAGGCGACCTGCGCGACCTTCTCCCAACGATGAGAGGTGAGCGTCCTCTCCGTCCCGCCGTCAACTGAAACGACGAGCACTTCTCCGTGGTAGCCGCCCTCAAGGCTGATGACGCCTGTCGCGATGGTGAGACCGTCGGGCGACCACGAAGGGCCGCCGCGCGGGGTGCCGGAGAAGAAGGCGGACGGCGTGTGGCGGACTGAGAGCTGGCGCTCGTTCGTGCCGTCCGCGTCGGCGATGATCAGCACGCTCTCGTCCGGCAGGTCGCGGACGAAGGCGATCCGTCTGCCGTCGGGCGAGGTGGTGACGTGGCTGTTGATGTCGTTGACAATCTTCCTCGACGACCCGCCTAGCGCGGCTACGCGGTAAAGACTGGGGAAGCGTTCGCCCGGCACATACTTGACGTAGTAGAGGTAGTCGCCGTCGCGCGAAAAGGTCAGCCCCCAATACACGGCATTGTGATCGGGCGGGATGATGTGCAGGTCTGTGGTCGTCGCCACCTGCCGCACCCAGATGCTCGTCTGACCGGCGTTCTCGACCACGTGAGCGACATACCGACCATCGGGCGAGATTGCCGCCGACCAGATGATCGCGCCGCTCGCCAGCCGGCTTAACTTCATTGCGCTCGGCGGCGGGGAGGGGGGCGGACCGAGGAACAGGCGCGCGATGACGACGCCGAGGGCGATGAGTGCCAGCGCCAGCGCGGCCGATGCGACGAGCGCGCCCGTTTTGTGCCAGCGCTGTGGGACAGGTTGTGCGCGCTCCTCTGCCACCACGTGCGCGGGCACGATCATCGCATCATGCCAATTGTTCGCTTCCAGCGGGGGGACGGCGTCGGCGACTACGACGTAATCGTCAACGCCCAGTTCGACCGCACCGCCCGCCGGCGTCCGCGACGGCGTCAGGGCATCGGGCGCAAAATCATCGGACGTTTCCAGCGTCTCTGCCCCGTGCTGTGCCGCCTCGTTCCGGCGTGTCAGCAGCTCCTCCCCACGATCCTCAAAGACCTTCACGCCCGGCAGAAAGCGGTAGCCGCGCTTCGGCACCGTCTCGATATACGGCTTGCCGTCTTGACACCTGCCGAGCACACGCCGGAGGGTGAAGACGTTCTGCGCGACATTCGACTCCTCGACGCTAGTCCCCGCCCAGACCTCGTCCAGCAGTTCGTCCTTCTCGACCAGTCGCCCGCCCCGTTCAACCAGCACCACCAGCGTCTCGAACGCCTTCGGCGTGAGCTGGACAGGCTCGCCCTCACGCAGCAGCAGGCGCTCGGCGGGCAGTAAACGGTACGGCCCGAATTCGTATAAACGTCCGCCCTGCTTGCTCATAAGAACCAAATAATTTTCTAAAAAAACTTTGATGAGTCTCTAAAGACCACGACTAAACGAGTCGTGTAAGTTCGCCGTCGCTGGCAAGAGAAGAAACCCGGAAGAAGCCTTCGCGGCTCAGGGCGGACGGCAGAGATTGTAAACGGTGCGGGGAGGGTGGGCAATGTTTTGGAGCCGGATGGTTGCGGCGGGAAGCTCTGGCAGCGTTCGCTTCCCGTGTGCAGCTTCACTTGTGAGTGTTGACTGAAAGCCTGCTGCCCGTCTGCCCGCGCCTCTTTGTCAGGGAAGTCAGATCAGACGTGAGGCTCGAACAGGAGTGAGGTTAATGAATATG
>JBJMGS010000411.1:0-1575 GCA_045807785.1 Pyrinomonadaceae bacterium | reverse complement strand
TGTCGCCGCGGCGAAATCCGCGCTCCCCTTGCCGAGAAAGATCGAGACGGTGTTGTCGCCGCTGTTCGCGGTGGCGAGATCGGGCCTGCCGTCGCGATTGAAGTCGCCGACCGCGACCGCGACCGGCTCGCGTCCCGCCGCTAGGCGACGCGCGACGGCGAGGCGTGTCTCCCCGCACGACGGCGCCGACGACAGCGCGGCGGGCGGGAGCGTGCCGAGTACGAGCGCGGCGCAGGCGAGCGGCGAGAGAAACGTGTGGCCGAAACGAGTTTGACGAAAGGCGAGAAATTTTCCCTGGGGCATTACCTTAATGAACTTCTTCAGCGCGGAGAATAGAACTGGCGCACAACCACTGCGGGCGCGTCCGCGCGAAAGTCGCGTGCGACCCGGAAGTGATGTGGGATGATGATAGTTGACACCGACGCGCCCCGCAAACGGAGGGGGCGTGGCGTCATATCTTCGTTGAGAGATCGCCTTTCGAGTGCGACGCGATCCGGCAGGTTGCCGCGCGCCATCAAGGCGCGAAGTTGAAGTTGACGAAGCCTGTGTAGCGCGCGGGCTGTCCGTTAATGAGCATCGGGCGGAACTTCCAGCGTCTGGCCGCGTCTTCGGCGGCGCGCCGGAGCAACTCCGCGCCCTCACTGCGCTGGACGGCGGCCACCTCGCCCTTCTCGTTGACGAGCAGGTAGATCGTCACCTTGCCGCCGATGCGCGCCGTGCGCGCCGCCGCCGGATAACTCGGCGCGACCGTCTGCGAAGCGTAAGCCATGAGCGAGCCGACCTCCACGGAGGAGGCGCCCGGCGTCGTCGCAGAAGGGGCGGCTCCAGACTTCTGACCAGCCGTCGGCTTGGCGTCCGTGCTGGCCGCGCCCTGCTGCGCGCCCTGCTGCGCGCGTTGCGGCGAGGGCGCGGTGCCCGCGTTCTGTGCCGCGCCCTCAGTCTGCGCCGCGGGCGGCGGATCCGGCACGGCCTGCGTCACGCCGAGCGCGGGCTGCGCGGGCGCGGGCTTCTGCGTGACGGCGAGCGTGGTGGACGGCGCGGCGCGCTCCACGCCCGTCAGCCGCTGACGCACGTCCGCCACTTCGCGCAGCCACTGTCCGCGCTCCGCCTCGTTGCGGGCGAGCAGCAGGCGCGCGCTCGTGGCGTTTTCCAGCAGCGCTGCCGCGTCTATGTCGCGCGGGTTCTCGTCGCGCAGTTGCCGCCCCTGTTCGACGACGTGCTCGATCAACTTTCGCAGGCGGTCGAGGTGCGTGTCGGACTCCGGCGGGAGAGCCGGATCGGAAACGTCGAGACCGAACAGTCGGTAACGGTCGAGCTGCGCGCGTACGCCGCCGATCGTCCGCCCGGCGAGCAGGTAGTAGCCGCGCGCGGCGGCCTCGTTCTGCGGCGCGCGCGCGTGGAAGGCTTCGTCGAGTAGTTTCTCGGCGTAGATGTAGTCTGACTGCTCGAAGTAAATCCCCACGAGCAGCACGAGCGTGATCTCTCTGGTGGACTCGTCGGTCGCGGCGTTGCGCAGGGATTCAAGCTCGCTGCGCGCGGCTGGATTTTGGAATTGGGTGGTGTTTGGTATGTGTG
>JBJMGS010000410.1:0-21526 GCA_045807785.1 Pyrinomonadaceae bacterium | reverse complement strand
GCGACGGCCGTCCCGCCCGAAGCGCGCAGCGCGTCGAGGATCAAAAAGTCGCCGATGGCTTTCGGCACGCGCAAGCCCGAGGCGGTCGTCCGCGCGTCTTGGAATTCGTCGGCGAAACGCTTCCCTTCCTCAAAAGCTCTGACGATGGGCGCGCAGCCGGTGGCCTGCACCGTCACCATGCGCGGGCGCTTTTTCCCGATCCAGCCCATCTCTTCCATCTCGGCGAAAGCCTTCCACATGCCGATGAGCCCGGTGCCGCCGCCCGTCGGGTAGAGAATGACGTCGGGCAACTCCCAGTCGAACTGTTCCGCCAGCTCATAACCCATCGTCTTCTTGCCCTCGACGCGGTAAGGCTCCTTCAAAGTCGAAACGTCGAACCAGCCTTCCGCCTCTTTGCGTCGCCCGACTTCCGCGCCGCAGTCCGTGATCAGCCCGTCCAGCAGCGTCACGTGCGCGCCCGTCTGCTCGCACTCGATGACGTTGGCGCGGGGCGTGTCTTTCGGCATGAAGATGAACGCCTCAAGTCCTGCGCGCGCCGCGTAGGCCGCGAGCGCGCCCGCCGCGTTCCCGGCGGACGGGACGGCGAGTTTACGCGCGCCCAACTCCTTCGCCATCGAGATCGCCGCCGTCATGCCGCGCGCCTTGAAGCTCTGCGTCGGGTTCAGCGACTCGTCCTTGATGTAAAGCTGCGTCAGGCCCAACTGTCCGCCGAGTCGCTCTGCCTTGAGCAAGGGCGTCCAGCCTTCGCCGAGCGAGACGATGTTTTCTTCTCGCGCGACGGGCAGCACCTCTCTGTAGCGCCATAAACTCGAAACCCTCTTCCCTAAACTTTCCTTCGTCAGCGTCTGGGCAGCGCGCCGCAGGTCGTACCTGACGAGCAGCGGCTTGCCGCACTCCGTACAGAGGTTTTGCAACCGCCGTGCCTCGTGCTGGAGACCGCACGCGGCGCATTCAAGGTATGTGACGTTCATCGAAAAAGGCGTCCTTTCATCAGCTTCTAAGTTCGATCTCTGCGGTGTGAATTTCCGCGCCCATCATACGCCCGGCGCAAAACCACTGTCAGGTGGAGCAAACATCTTGCACCCGGAAAAGCCGTGAATCGTCAATCGTGAATCGTGAATCGTCAATCGTGACCCGTGCTTGAGTCGATCGTCTCGCGTGACTCTCGCCCACGTCGGACGAGCAACAATCCGCCGTCGGCGATTTACGATTCACGATTTACGATTTACCATCTTCCTTCATGCCCATTCGCCTAATCGCACTCGATCTCGACGGGACGCTGCTCGACGCGCGCGGGCACGTCTCGGAGCGCAACCGCGCGGCGATCGCCGAGGCGCGCGGGCGCGGCGTCGAGGTGGCGATTGTGACGGGTCGGCGCTTCCGCGACGCGCGCCCGCTCGCGCTCGAACTCGGCCTGGACGTGCCCGTCGTCGCGCACAACGGCGCGCTCACCAAACACGCGCGCACGCTGGAAACTGTCTCGGCGCAGCTCTTGCCGCTCGCGGCGGCGCGCGAGACCCTGCGCGTGGCGCGCGCGCACGGCGCCGACGCGCTCGTCTCGGACGACGCAGAGGGCGCAGGCGTGCTGGTTTACGATCACATCGCCGCGGATGACCGACCCGTCGCCGAGTACGTCGAGTGGTCGCGGCGCATCCACGGCGACGAGGCGGCGCGCGCCGTCGTGCAGGTCGCGTCGCTTGAAGACTATCTCGATCACGCGCCCGTCCACATCACGTTTTCGGGGACGCAGGCGAAGACCGAAAGGCTCGCCGAGGCGTTCGCGCGCGAAATGGGCGCGAGCGTGAAATTGATGACGACGATCTACCCGCGCATCAACTTCGGCTTGATCGACGTGATCCACCCGGAGGTCTCAAAAGGCACGGGGCTCGCGGCGGTCGCCGCCGAGCTGCAGGTGGCGCGCGAAGAAGTGCTGGCGGTCGGCGACAACCACAACGACCGCGAGATGTTGGAGTACGCAGGCGTGCGCGTCATCGTCCGCAACGCCGAGCCCGCGCTCTACGAGTTGGCAGGCGTGCGCGTCGTCGCGTCGCACGACGAGGACGGCGTCGCCGAGGCGATTGAAAATTTTGTTCTGGTAGAAGAAACCGTAAGGAGTTGAAATGGCAAACCGCATCGCGAACATCAAGACGAACAAGGGTACGATCCGCTTCGAGCTGTTGGAAGGGGACGCGCCGAAGACCACTGAGAACTTCATCAAGCTCGCCGAGCGCGGCTACTACGACGGCGTGATCTTCCACCGCGTCATCAAGGGCTTCATGATCCAGGGCGGCGATCCGACGGGCACGGGACGCGGCGGCGAATCCGCCGGGGGCGGGCGCTTCCCCGACGAGATCAACCGTCAGTCTCCGCTCTACGCGGGCGCGTACAAGAAGGGCACGGTCGCGATGGCGAACGCGGGTCCGAACACGAACGGCTCGCAGTTCTTCATCATGCACGCCGACTACCCTCTGCCGCCCAGCTACAGCAAGTTCGGTCAGGTCGTCGAAGGACAGGAGGTGGTGGACGCCATCGCCACGGCCGCGACCAGCGCGGGCGACCGCCCCGTGCAGGACGTCGTGATGGAGAAAGTGACGATCGAAGATCAGGCGTGAAACATTGAGGCGGACACGCGCGCGGCGGCGGGCGGCGGGGAGGCGTTGGCTTCTGGGCCGCCCGCCGCGCTAATCGTCGCGCTGGGCGCTGTTGATCAGCCCCTGCAGCTCGTAATACTCCGTGTCGGTCATCCGCTCGAAGGTCTGCTCGTCGAGCATCGCGACGGCGCGCTCGTCGTCAACGACGGCGAGGACGGTAGCTCCGCCGGGGACGAGGCGACGGCTGGCCGCCGTGGCGAACTCCAGCGAGCGCGGCTGCCCCGTGGCGTAAACGAGCGTCATGGCTTCTGTTCTCCTTAACTGAGAGACCGACGCGAGGGTAGTTGCTGCTGCAGGCGACTTTGTTTCTCGGTCGAGGAGCCGCCGTGGAGTATTTCCTACCTGCTCACGCGGGAAACGCGCGCCGGAGGGATCACGCGGCTAGAAAATCTTTTCGAGCGGCGCGCCCGCGCCGCCCGACCGAAGCGCCGCGCCGCGCTGCCGCCTTCGTGCTGCCCGCTTAATCGAGAGGAACCGGTTGCCAAACCCCTCTCCTGTCGGTTAAATTGAAGGTGGCTGTTGGTTTACCAGCCGTGTCCGCCTCACCTCGTCGTAAGCTGAATCGGCCCCAGACGCCAGTTCGACAGTCAGCCAGTCGCCGCCCGGTCGCGCCCTGCAAGGCTCGCCTTATGCCCGCGCCGATGACGAGGCGGGGCTCGAGCGACGACCGATTCCGACAAAAGCCGCGCCGCAGTAAGGACGAACAACTCTCGATGAAACTCGATCAAGAACCTCTCGCCGTCCCGCCCCTCGCGCGCCCGGAGCAGACGGACGATCATTCGGAGACGCTCAGGCGGGCGGGGGCGCAGTACCGCAGCATCTTCGACAACTCTCTGCACGGCATCTACCAGTCCACGCCCGAAGGCCGCTTCCTGAACGTCAATGCCGCGTTCGCGCGGATGCTCGGCTACGACTCCCCGGCGGAACTCGTCGCCGAGTGCCAGAGCATCGAGCGCGACTACTACGTCGATCCCGACTGCCGCGCGACGCTCAAGCGCACCGTTGACGAGAGCGGCGCGGGGCAGGGCTTCGAGTGTCAGGTGCGGCGGCGCGACGGCTCCATCATCTGGACGCGCGAGAACTTCTACGCCGTGCGCGACGAAGCCGGGCGGCTGCTCTACTACGAGGGCTCGGTCGAGGACATCACCGTGCGCAAGGAGGCGGAACTCGCCCTGCGCGAGTCCGAGACGCGCTACCGGCGGCTCTTCACCGACGCGAACGACATCATCTACACGACCGACCTCGAAGGCAATTACACCTCGATGAACCGCGCGGGCGAGCTCGTGACCGGCTACTCGTGCGACGAGATCAGGGGGATGAACTTCCGGCAGATCACGGCGCCGGAGTTCATCGCGCGCGTGCGGGGGATGCTCAAGCGCAAACTGCGCGGCGAAGAGACGACGACCTGCTACGAGACCGAAATCATCACCAAGTCCGGCGGGCGGCTGCTCCTCGAAGTCAGCACGCAGCTCATCCACAACGGCGACGGCGCGCCCGTCGGCGTGCAGGGCATCGCGCGCGACGTGACGGCGCGCAAGCGGATGGAGGCGGAGCGGCAGGTGCTCTCCGAGATTATCCAGGGCGTCAACGCCACCTCGAACCTCGAAGAACTGCTCGCCCTCGTCCACCGCTCGCTCGGGAAGATACTCTACGCCGAGAACTGCTTCGTCGCGCTCATCGACCGCGAGTCGGGGATGCTCCACATGCAGTTCTGCATCGACGAGTTCGACGCCGCGCCGCCCCCGCAGCAGATCGGCAAGAGCCGCACGGCTTACGTCTTCCGCACGGGGCGCCCCGCCCTGATGACGGGGGAAGCGTTCAGCGCGCTCGCCGCGCGCGGCGAGGTCGAGATGATCGGTACGCCGTCGGCGGCGTGGCTCGGCGTGCCGCTGAAGACCCCGAACGAAACCATCGGCGTGCTCGTCGTGCAGCACTACCACGATCCTGACGTCTATTCAGACCACGACAGCGATTTTCTCGCCTCGGTCGGCAACCAGATCGCCGTCGCCATCGAGCGCAAGCTCGCCGAAGAGGCGCTGCGCGCGGGCGAAGAACGGTTCCGCGAGCTGTTCGAGAATGCTAACGACGTGGTTTACACCCACGATCTGGCCGGCAACTTCACCTCGCTCAACAAGACGGGCGAGCGCGTCACGGGCTACACGCGCGAGGAGGCGTCCCGCATCAACATCGCGCAGGTCGTCGTCCCCGAGTACGTCCAGATGGCGCGCAAGATGCTCGGACAGAAGCAGGTCGGCGAAGAGTCCACGCGCTACGAGCTAGAGATTTTCGCGAAGGACGGGCGGCGCGTGCCCTTAGAGATCAGCACGCGCCTCGTCTTCCGCGACGGCGCGCCCGTCGGCGTGCAGGGCATCGCGCGCGACATCACGGAGCGGCGGCAGTCGCAGCGCGCCCTCGAAGCTTCCGAGGCGGAGTTGCGCGCGCTCTTCGCCGCGATGACCGACGCGATCTTCGTCTTCGACCGCGAGGGACGCTACCTGAAGATCGCGCCGACTAACCCCGCGCTGCTCTACCGGTCGCCCGACGAGCTGCTCGGCAAAACTCTCCACGAGACGCTCCCGCACAAGCAGGCCGACCACTTCCTCGAACACGTCCGCCGCGCCCTCGAAGCGCGCGAGCCCGTCAACCTCGAATACCGCTTGCGGGTCGGTGGCGGCGAGCGCTGGTTCACGGGCACGGTCTCGCCGATGAGCGAGGACGCGGTGATCTGGGTGGCGCGCGACATCTCGGAGCGCAAGCGCGACGAGGAGCAACTGCTCCACATCGCCTTCCACGACTCACTGACCGGACTGCCGAACCGCGCGCTCTTCACCGATCACCTGCGCCTGGCCGTCGAAGCCTCGAAGCGGCAGCCGGGCAGCCTCTTCGCCGTCCTCTTCCTCGACCTTGACCGCTTCAAGGTCATCAACGACAGCCTCGGCCACCCGGTCGGCGACGAGCTACTGGTCGCCATCGCGCGCCGCCTCGAAGGTAGTTTACGTGCGGGCGACACGGTGGCGCGGCTCGGCGGCGACGAGTTCGCCATCCTCCTGAACAATCTCGACCGGCCGGGCGACGCCCTGCACGTCGCCGACCGCTTGCAGCAGGAACTGACCGAGCCGTTCCAGCTCGGCGGCCACGAGGTCTTCACCACCGCCTCCATCGGCATCGCGCTCTCGACGACCGGCTACACCAGCGAAGAGGACGTGCTGCGCGACGCCGACACCGTCATGTACCGCGCCAAGGCGCAGGGCGCGGCGCGCTACGAGGTCTTCGATCAGGTGATGCACGCGCGGGTGGTGAGCCAGTTGAAACTGGAGAACGATCTGCGCCGCGCCGTCGAGCGCAAAGAGTTCTGCCTCTACTACCAGCCCATCGTCTCGATCGCATCGGGGCGCATCACGGGCTTCGAGGCGCTGGTGCGCTGGCAGCACCCGGAGCGCGGGCTCATCTCCCCGGCGGACTTCATCCCCGTCGCCGAAGAGACCGGCTTGATCGTGCCGCTGGGCTCGTGGGTGCTCGAAGCGGCGTGCCGGCAGATGCGCGAGTGGCACGAGCTGTCGCCGCAGCACCGCAACCTCAAGCTGAGTGTCAACCTGTCAGGCCGCCAGTTCGCGCAGGTTGACTTGCTCGACCGCATCACGCACATCCTCGCCGAGACGCAGTTCGACCCGCGCTACTTGCAGTTGGAGATCACCGAGTCGGTCGTGATGGAGAACGCGCAGGCCATCGTCGCGCTGATGGGCGAGCTGCGCGCGCTGGGGCTCGAACTCGCCATCGACGACTTCGGCACGGGCTACTCGTCGCTCTCGTACCTGCAACGCTTCCCCATCCACACGCTGAAGATCGACCGCTCGTTCATCAGCCCGCACGGCGACGAGGATCGCGAGAACTCGGAGATCGTCCGCACGATCATCCTGCTCGCGCGCAACATGGGTAAGGACGTCGTCGCCGAGGGCGTCGAGACCAAAGAGCAGTTCGCGCGCCTGCGCGCGCTCGACTGCGCCTACGGCCAGGGCTACCTCTTCTCGCGTCCGCAGAGCGCCGACCGCACCGAGTCGCTCCTGCGCGAAGGTCTCGGCTCCGCGCTCCTCCTGCCCACCGCGGCGGACGGCACGCAGGCGGCTTGAGTCCACGGCGCGCGCCGCAGCGATAAAAATTTCCTGACGCGGGACTCAGCCGCGCCGTTCGCGGGCAACGCCCACCCCCGGCGCACACATCCACACGGGCGCACTCCCCGGCGGACGCGTTATAATTCGTCCGCTGTCGTGCCATCACACTCACGAAAGGGATCAAGGCCGTGAAAACCTCTCCTATCACACGTCTCGCGCGGGCGCTCCTCTGCCTCGCGCTACTCAACCAGACGACCGCCCTCGCGCAGCAGCCGCAGCCGACACCCCGGCCCACTAGCGACGACGAAGTCATCAAGCTCAACACAGAGCTGGTGCAGTTGCGCGCCGTCGTCACGGATCGCAAGGGGCAGATCGTCGAGAACCTGTCGAAGGACGACTTCGCTGTGTCCGAGAACGGGCAGCCGCGCGAGGTCAGCTTCTTCTCGGTCGAGCGCGCGCCGGGCAGCGCCGCGCCGACTGCACCGGGCGCGAACGGCGGTACCGCCGCCGCGCGCACTCCGTCAGTCCGTGCCGCCGCCGCGCCGCCGTCGCGCACCATCGTCCTCTTCGTTGACACGCTCCACCTCGCGCCCGACAGCCTCATGCGCGTGAAGACCCAACTGAAAAAGTTCGTTGACGAGCAGATGACGGACGGCGATCTGGTCGCCGTCGTCGCCTCTTCCGGCACGCTCGGCATCCTCCAACAGTTCACGCGCGACCGCCGCATCCTCAAGTACGCGATAGACAAGATCAGTCTCTTCACGGGGCTGCACACTTCCATCACCCCATTCCTCGCCTCGCGCGCCGTCGTCGAAGACCCGCAGGCGCTCAACCAGGTGCTCAGCATCCTCGCCGCGGAAGAAGGCTACGTCCGCATGAACGCCACCAGCGACAACACCTACGCCGCGTCGCGGGCGCGCGAGTTTCTGGCGCAGGCGGCGGCGCTGCAACGTTCGACGCTGCGCGTGCTCGGCGCGGTCAGCGAACAGCTCGCGCGCCTGCGCGGCCAGCGGCTCATCGCCTTCGTCTCCGACGGCTTCTCGCTCTACGACGATGGCGGCTCGACCGACCGCGCCGGTCTGGAAGCCGCCGAGAGTCGTGCGACGCGTGCGGGCGTGATGATCTACCCCGTCTATGCGAAGGGACTCGTCGCGCCGTCGGGGGCGGACATGGGCAGCAGCTACTCCTTCGAGTCGGAGCAGGACGTGCAGGCGAACCTGCGCGAGCTGGCGCAGGCGACGGGCGGCGAAGCCCACCTGAACACGAACGATCTGCGCGCGCCCTTGCGGCAGATGCTCGACGCCAACCGCGTCTATTACGCGCTCGCCTACTATCTGCCGAAAGACTCTGACAAGAAGTTCCGCCGCATCAACGTCGCCGTCAGGAACCACCCCGAATACACCGTCCGCACGCAGCGCGGCTACACGCCCGCCGCCGACGCCGGGGCGGAGGTCGCCACGACGCCGCGGCAAAAACTCTTCCAGCAGATGATCGCGCCGCTGCCGGCGACGAACCTCGGCGTCACCGCCTCGGCAGACTTTCTCGAAGTCGCGGGCGACGACGCGCAGGTCACGCTGCAAGTGCACATCGACGCCAACCGCTTGCAGTACGAGCGGCAGGGCGACAACTCGCTGCTGCGCTGCGAGGTCGCGGCGGTCGTCTTCGACGAAGCGGGCAAGATCGTTGACGGCGCGACCATCACCGAGACGATCAACGCGACGCTCACGCCCGCACAGCTCGAAGCGGCGCGGCGCGAGGGCTACCGCTACACGCGGCGCATCAGGTTGAAGCCGGGTCTCTATCAGGCGCGCGTCGGCGTGCGCGAGGTCGGGAGTGAGTTGACGGGCACGTCCGTCTCCTGGGTCGAAGTGCCTGATCTCGGCAAGGGCAAGCTCACGCTGAGCAGCCTCTTCCTCGGCAAGGCGGCGGGTGCCCCGGCGAGTTCGTCGGGCGCGAAGGGGGTGAGCCCGAAACTGCTCGTCGGCAACGCCTCGATCAAGAGCGGCGACGTGATCTTCTACCGCTTCGTCGCCTACGACGCGGCGGCGCAGACCGGCGCGGACGCGACGATGAAGGTTGACATCCTTCAGGGCGACAAAGCTCTGTACGACGGCGGCTGGCAGCCGCTCGCCGCGCGCGTCCTGCGCCGCGATGCGAAGGGCGCGGAGGCCGGCGGGCAACTCAAGGCGGAACTCCCGCCCGGCGTCTATACCTTGCGCGTGAGCGTCAAAGACGGCGCATCGAACAAGACCGCCGAGCGAACTGCCGACTTCGAAGTCGAGCCATAATTCCCATTTGCCCAGAAGCGCCTTAGCGCCTTTGCATGAAAATCCGTTCTCACGCTAAGGCGCTAAGGCGCGAAGGGGAAAGCTTGATCGTTCTTCGTCCCTGTCACTCGCCGTCGATGACGACGACGCCACGCGGCGTGAACTCGACCGTGATGTCGTGGCGGACGGGACCCGCGCCGTGGCCGAGCGGTGGTGCGCGCCGGATCGCCGCCGTGACGAAGCGCTTCGCCGCAGCCGCCGCATCACCGAGCGCGAGCCCGCGCGCGAGGCAGGCGGAGATGGCGGCGGCGAGCGTGCAGCCCGTGCCGTGCGTCGCGTTCGTCTCGATGCGTGGCGCGCGCAAGACCGTCACCACGCCGCCGTCGTCGAGCACGTCAACCGCCTCGCCGCCCGCGAGGTGTCCGCCCTTGACGAGCGCGGCGCGCGCCCCCATCTCGCGCAGCACGTGCGCCGCGCGGCGCATCCCTTCTTCGTCCTCCACTTTCAACCCCGTGATGCGCTCCGCCTCCGGCGCGTTCGGCGTCACGACGCGGGCGAGCGGCAGCAACTCAAGCTTCAGCGCGTCGAGCGCGTCGTCGTCTATCAGATCGTAGCCCGACGTGGAGCGCACGACCGGATCGACGACGAGCGGCGCGTCGCTCAAGGTAGTCTCGCGCGCGAGCCGTGCTACCTCCGCGATCACCTCGCGCGTCGGGAGCATCCCCGTCTTCCACGCCGCGACCGTGAAGTCTTCGACGACGGGCAGCACCTGCGCGCGCACAGCCTCTGCCGTCTGGTGCGCCGCGCCGTAAACGCCCGCCGTGTTCTGGAACGTGAGCGATGTCACAACCGCGCAGGCGAAGCAGCCGAAGGCGGTAAAAGTTTTCACGTCCGCGACGATGCCCGCCCCGCCCGACGGATCGAGTCCGGCGACGGCGAGCGCGACGGGCGGCGCATCCGTTTGTCTTGAGACCATAGCGAACCTGATTCAATCGCGCGCTCGACGTGTGCCTCTCAGTTCTTCGACCACCTCGCCCAGCTTAGACGGATCGCCGAAGAGCCTGATCGCCGCGACGCCGCGCGCGCCCGCGAGGATAACCTGGCGGAAGTTGTCGCGCGTGACGCCGCCGATGGCGAAGACGGGCAGCGGCGCGAGCGCGCTCGCCGCCGCGCCCAGACTTTCGAGGCCGATGGGCGAGCCGTAGCCGCGCTTGGAGGGCGTGTCGAAGACGGGGCCGAAGACGACGAAGTCCGCGCCGCCGTCGCGCGCCGCGCGCGCCTCTTCCGCAGTGTGCGACGAGACGCCGATCAGAAAATCGCCGCCGAAACTCGCGCGCACCGTGGCGGCTTCGAGCGAGCGCGTCGTCAGGTGTACGCCGTCGGCGCCCGCCGCGCGCGCCACGTCGGCGCGGTCGTTGACGAGCAGGCGCGTCCGCGTCCCGTGCGTGATCTCGGCTGAGCGCGCGGCGAGTTCGTAGAGCACGCGCGGGCGTAAAAGTTTTTCGCGGAGTTGGATGAGATCGACGCGGGCGGCGACGGCGGCGCGCACGAGCGCGAGCACTCTTTGGAAGTCTCCGCTCGCGGGCGTCGTCTCCGGCGTCGTCGCGCCGGGGCTAACGAGGTAGCTCGCCGGGGCTCGCAGGTCGAGAGGCATCGCGCGCGTTCGCCATGGTGGCGTTCGTCGCCGCCGCGCGCTCAGTGGTCGTGGCTTGGCCGCCGAGCGCGCCGACGGTCTGGCGGAAGTTGAGTATCTCCCAGAAAGCCATGCCGAGGTTGAGCAGACCGAGGCCGGTGACCGCGCCGCGCACCCAGCCCGACGAGACGGCCTGTTGGAGCGCGTGCACGCCTGTCTTCTGTGCCGCAAGGACGAGGAAGAAGTTGTCGCCCCAGTCGCTCAGGCCGAACGGGCTCGCCCACGGCAGAAACGTCAGGACGATGCCCGCTTCGAGGCAGAGCACGATGTAGAAGATGACGGTAAGCTTGGCGGACATAACTCGCGTGACAAGTGATCAGTAACAAGTGGCAAGCCGGAGTCTAAAGCTTTAGAGCCGAGAGTCGCAAGCGTTAGACCCTCGGCTCTAATATTTAAATCTCTTACTTGTCACCTGTCACTTGTTACTCGCCACTTCCCTTTGTTGCAGCTCGCGCAGGCGTTCGGCGACGCCGCGGTAGCCGACATCTACGCCGTAGACTTCGGAGAAGGTGTCGATGGCGCGATCGATGTCGCCCGACTGCTCGTAAGCCGAGGCGAGGTCGTAGCGCAGCGCCTGACCCACGTCCTGGGAGAGCGAGGGGAGCGAGAGAGCGCGCTTGAACCAGAGCACGGCGGCGCGCGGCACACCCTTCTGCGTTAGGCAGTGGCCGAGCATGTTGCAGCATTCGAGGTAGTGGGTCGTGCCGTCGGCGGGCGCGGTGAGTTCGGCCGCCTTCTGGAACTGCTCGACGGCTTCGTCCCAGAGGCACATCTCTTTGTAGGCGACGCCGAGGTTGTAGTGCGTCTCGAAGTCGTCGTCGTGCGACGGCGGCACTTCGTCGGCGTCCGCCTCGTCGAGAAACTCGCCGAAGATCGACGCGAGCTGCGGATCGACCGCGCGCTCCTGCCGCGCGGGCTCCGCCTCAGACGCGACTGCCGCGCGCGACGCTTCTTCGACGCGCGGTGCTGCTTCAAACTGTGTTGCTTCAGCCGCGTGGAAGACGCGCTCGTCCGCCCCTGGCTCTTCCGCCTCCACGACGAACGCCTGCTCGTCGATACTAAACTCGGTGGGCGTCTCGGCGGGGAGATCGAAGCCGCCGATATCCGCGAAACTCTCCGCGCCCGGCGACGACGTTGCGTCGTCCGCCGGAACCGGGCTCAGTTGCGCGCGCCGCTGCGCCGTCTCTTCGCTCACGCCGTATTGGCGTTCAAGCATGTCGAGCGTGTCGCGCGCGATGTCCGTGTAGCCCTGCTCCAGATAGAAATCGACGCTCTCCAGCTCCTGCTTGAGCAGCGACTGGACGCGCTCGCCTGATTCTCCAGCGGCGGCGTCGTGCGCGCCCGCAGTCGGCGCGAACGGGTTGTCGAGGTTCACCTCGCCCGTCTCCAAGCCGTTGCTCTCGAACGCGAAGTCAAACGACGACGTGGGGGTGTGCGTGGGCTCGGCTGCCGTCCCCACCATCTCGTCGTTCAGATCGGCGAAAGACGCGCTCGGGTCGGCGGCGGCGTTGCGCGCGGGCTCGGCGGCGTTCCACTCGAACTCGGCAGCGCCGGAGGCGAACGGCTCGGTCGTCGCCGCGTGCTGGCCGTTCTGGGGCGACGCGAGATCGGGCGAAGGGTCGGCGTGAAATTCCGCGAGGTGTTCGAAGGTCGTCGTGTCGAAGGTGGTCGCGCCGGCGTGCCCATTCGGCGCGGCGGTGAATGAGTCTTCGCCGCGCGAGTCGTTCGGTTCAGCCGGCGACTCTGCCGCGCCGCCCAGTTCCGACAGGCGCTCGTGGTAGCTCTGATCGAAGGGCACGATGCGCACGAGGTGTTCGAGGGCGCGCCGCTCCTCTTCCGCCTGCCCATGGCGGCGCGCGGCGTCGGCGAGTCGTTCGAGCGTGACGCGCAGACCTTCGTCGTCGCGGTGCCAGGTGTGTATCCGCAGCACCAGCTTGAGCGCGTCGATCTGATCGGGGTCGAGCGCGAGCGCTTCGTCGAGCAGGTTGAGCACGGTGCGATCCTGCTTGCCCGTGAGCGCCGGCTCGATGGCGCGCGCGAGGACGCGGACGGCGTCCTCACCCGAAGACTGTTTCAGGTGGAGCCGCGCGACCTCGAACCAGAGCGGGTAGTTGGTGTGCTCGGCGGTGACGAGGGCGTCGGTCGCGCGTTCGGCGGCGGGCGCGTCCTCCGCCTCGATGTAGGTGCGCGCCAGCATCGCGCGCAGTTCCAGATCGCCTGGCGCCTCCCTGATCGAATCTTCGAGGACGACCGCTGCCTCCGCCGCCGCCCCGACCGCCGTGCTCGACTCGACCAGACCGTGCAGCACGGCGTGGCTCGTCGGCAGCAGCACGTGCGCGTGCTTGTAGGCGTCGAGCGCCTCGTGCGACTTGCCGGCGGCGAGGAGCAGTTCGCCCGTCTCGACGTAAGCCCCCGCCGCGTCGTGGCTCATACCCTCGCGGGTGTAGCCCTCGGCGAGGCGCAGGCGGATGGAGACGTTCTTTGGATCGAGATCGGCGATGCGCCGCAGCGCTTCGAGCGACTCGCGCTGCCGCCCCGCGCCCGATTCCAGGTTGGCGATGACGAGGTACTGCGCCCGCGCCTCGACGTAGAGCCCCTGCTGCTCGTAGAGTCGGGCGAGGTGCTGCGCCACGCCGGACTCGTCCGGCTGCAGGCGCGAGATTTTTTTGTACATCGCGATGGCTTTGAGGGCGAAGCCCTGTTCGCGATAATGGTCGGCGACGCGCAGGAAGTAGCTCAACGCCTCGCGCTCTTTCTTGGTGCGGACGTAGAGGTCGCCGAGCGTGTTGAGCGCGGTGAAGTCCGCCGGATCGCGCTCGACGATCTTGCGGTACTCCTGGATGGCGGGCGCGATCTTGCCCTGCGCGAGAAACTTTTCCGCCGCGTTGAGAGCTTTAGTCTTGTCGAATCCCATGGGGAAGCATAGCGCGCCCCGCTGCGGGGCTTGACCGAGACGGTTTAGACTTGTGGGTGGGAGGTTATGCCCGTTAAGAGTGGAAGGCGCGGCTGACGTAACCGTTTTGACTGTTTGCCCCTGCTCTACCGCACTCGACAGGGCGGGCAATTTCCACACTAACACCCGGCGCGGACGGGTGTCAACTACTTCATTTTGAAGCCGTAACCCACTCTCCAAGACGACTTTTCCGGCGCGTTTCTGGCGCCCCGCCAGAGGCCTCCGCCGAAAGCCTCGGTGATCGCGAAGACAGGCCTTCAGCTTGCCCCGCTTGATGACAAAGACCAGCGGATCGCTTAACCCTCCGGCGCGCGACGACACGCGCGCGGCGCGACTCGCGCACGGAGTTGCACTCTCCGGTCTCGCCCTTTACTGCTTCTTCGCGCCCGCCTCAATCGCCGCCGCGTGGATCGGGATCAGCGTCGCGACGGTCGGCTGGATCGCGCGCTCCGTCGTCACGCGCCGGACTTGCCTCGCGCGCACGCCTTACGATCTCCCGCTCTGGCTCTTCTTCGCGTGGACGGTTGTTTCGTGCGCGCTCTCCGCCGAGCCGCGCGTGAGCCTCGCGAAGATTCCTGCGGCGAGCGTGTTCCTCTTCATCTACGTCGTCGCCGCCATCCTGCGCACGCGGCGCGAAGCGGCGGCGCTCGCCTGCGTGATGATCTGCGGCGCGTCGGTCGCGACACTCTGGGGCGCGGCGGAACTCGTGTGGGGGCGCGGCGTCGTCGTCGAAGAGATCGCCGCCGCGAGCCCTCTGCGGACTTCGCCCGGCGTCGCAGCGGGCGACTGCGTGTGGCGCGTCAACGGTCGGCGCGTCTCTTCGGTCGCGGAGATCGACGACGCGATCAGGCGCGCGCCCACGGGCCAGCCCGTCACGCTCAGCCTCATCACACGCGGCGAGCACGTCGAGCGCGCGGGCGCGACGGTGACCGACGAGTGGAAGTCCGCGCCGTTGCCCTCCGGCATCCGCGGCACGCGCGCGAGCCACCGCTTCCGCGCCTCCGGCTGGACGCGCCACTACGAGACCTTCGCCGAAACCGCCCAGATCGTCGCGCAGCTCGCCCTCGGCTTCGCGCTCGCGCACTTCATGCGGCGCGCGCGGCGTCGGCGTACTGTCATCTTCGCCGCGGCCTTCGCCCTGCTCGCGTGCGGCGTCGCGCTGACCGCCATGCGCACGGCGACGGTCGCGCTCGTCTGCGGCGCGACGCTCGCGGCGTGGCGCGCGACCGGCGCGTGGCGCGCGACTGGCGCGAGCCGCCGCGCCAGAGTGGTCGTCGCCTGCGTCGCCGCCGCCGTCCTCGCCCTCGGCGCGCTCGCCGTCTGGCGCACGCGCGACGCGGGCGCGCTCGAGCTGCGCGATCCGAGCGCGCAACTGCGGCTCGAAGTTGCGCGCGTCGCGCTCGCTCGAATCCCGGCGCACCCCGTCTTCGGTCACGGCATGGACGCCGTCCACCTGCACTGGAACGAGTGGGGCTTTCCCGGCAAAGACATGCTTCACGCGCACTCGACGCCCGTGCAGCTCGCCTTCGACCGCGGCCTCCCCGCGCTCGTCTTCTGGCTCTGGCTCATCCTCGCCTTCTGGCTCACGCTGGCGCGCGCCGAACGGTTTTTCCGCGCGACGGACGACGCGCTGACGCACGGGCTGCTGCTCGGCGCGTGCGGCGCGCTCCTGGGCTTTTGCTTAAGCTCGCTCGTCAACTACAACTTCGGCGACTCCGAAGTCGCGATCATGCTCTGGTGGCTCCTTGGCACGGTCGCGAAAGTTGATTCGACCGTGTCGCGATTAACGCGACGATGAGCGCCGCCGTCATGGGCGTGAGGGTCATCCGCGTCGCGGGCTGAGCGCTCCCCTCACCATTGACATCCGCGCAGCCCAGGCATATTGTCGCGCCCGACCTTTCAAGACGCACCACCCGGCCGCCGCCGCTGCCTTCGCCAGCCAGTACACAACGGCCGCCCATCACCTTCGGGTCAGTCAGAACACCCGGACAAACCCAACCGGATCGGAGTAGAACAATGAAGAGAATCGTCGCCCTGTCATTATTAGCGCTCGCCGTTTTGATCTGCGCGCCCCTCAAATACACCCGCAGCGCGTCTTCGAGTTCGTCCGACCGACGCACGCCAGCCGCGGTTGCGGTCGCCGGGACTCTCAGCCTGAACCTCCTCTTCGCCACGACGCTAACGGTTGATCGGACTGACGACACGGCTGCCGCCACCGCCTGCACAGACGCCGCGCCTAACGACTGTAGTCTGCGCGGCGCGATCATCAAGGCGAACGCCGACGCTGGCGCCGATCCGGTGATCATCAGCCTGCAACCGGCGACCACTTACAACCTCACACTCGCGAACCCCACGCAAGAGAACGCCGCGGCGACGGGCGATCTCGACATCACCACGACCGCTCATTCGGTGACGGTCGAGGGCGGCGGCTCGTCGGGTCCGAACGCAACCGTCATCGACGCCGCCGGGCTGACTTCGGGCACCTCGCACGACCGCGTCTTTCAAGTCACCGGCGCGGGCGTCAACGCCGTCTTCCAGGACCTCGTCATCCGCAACGGTAAAGCCGCAGACGACGGCACCGGCGGCGCGAGCACGAACCCCAACGCACAAAACGCCAACCGCGCCGGCGGCGGCATCCTCGACAACGGCGGCAGCGTCACGCTGACGGACGTCACCGTCGAATCGTGCCAGGCGCTCGGCAAGGGCGATACAGTTGTGAACGATCACACCACGCTCGACGCGCACGGCGGCGCCATCGCCAGCGTCGCCCCGACCGGCACGGTCGTCGTCACGAACAGCACGCTCTCGAATGATTCCGCCACGGGCGGCGACGGCGGCATCTTCAACAATGGCGCGGGCTCGGGCGCGCAGGGCGGCTCGATCTATTTCGCGGGCGGCACGCTCGACATCCAAGGGTCGCGCATCGAGAACAGCGCCGCGACCGGCGGCAAGGGCGGTGACCAGGATCAAAACGGCCAGACGAACGGCGGCTTCGGCGGAATCGCACAGGGTGGCGGCGTCTGGATCGGCGGCGGCACGGCGACGATTAACAACACGACGTTTGAGAACACCACAGCCTCCGGCGGCGACTCCGGCACGGGCGGCAACGGATCAGAGCCCGCGGGCGGCGCGGATGGCGGCGGCATCTACAGTCTCGGCAGCCTCACGATCACCAACTCCACCTTCCACCTCGCCGGAGCCGTCGGCGGCGACAGCGGCAACACGTTCGGCTCGACCTGCCTCGGCGGACATACATCCGGCGATGCCGGCGGCGCGCGCGGCGGAGCAATATTCGCCGACGGCGGAAGCCTGATCGCCGACACCTCGACGTTCGCCAACAACTCCGCCGTCGGCGGCAAAGGCGGCGACGGCGGGCAGACCAACGGCGGGCTCAACTGCGGCGCGCACGGCACGGGCGGCTTAGCTTATGGCGGCGCGATTGCCAACAACTCG
Organism: Pyrinomonadaceae bacterium; assembly: GCA_045807785.1. Taxonomy (GTDB): domain Bacteria; phylum Acidobacteriota; class Blastocatellia; order Pyrinomonadales; family Pyrinomonadaceae; genus JAIVGV01. Next base: position 4,400 of record JBJMGS010000410.1, on the reverse strand, counting down.
GCGACCGTCAACATCAAGCACGCGACGATCAGCGGGAACAACGCCCAAGCCGGAAACAGCGGCGTCAATCAGGGCGGCGCGAACAAGCCCGCACAACCCGCTGCGGAAGGCGCGGGCGGCGGCGTCCGCGTTGGCGCGGGCGGCGTGACCGTGGAGAACACGATCATCGCCGGCAACACTGCCGCCAACGGCATCGGCAACACTACGGGCGCGCCGACCCCCGGGCCCAACGTGGACGGCTCCGTTACGAGCAACGGCCACAACCTCCTCGGCGTCGCCACCGACGCGACGGGCTTCACCGGCGCGGGCGACCAGACCGGCGCGAACCCGTCGCTGGCGGCGCTCGCCGACAACGGCGGGACGACTCAGACGATGGCGCTTCAGCCCGGCAGCCCCGCGATAGACGCGGGCGTCGCCGCCGGAGCCTCCTTCGATCAGCGCGGGATGGCGCGCACAGTTGACGACCCCGGCGTGACCAACACCGGCGCGAGCGACGGCACTGACATCGGCGCGTTTGAGGCCGCGCCCAGTTGCCACCTCTCCTGCCTGGCCGACTTCAGCGTGTCGAACGACACAGACTCGTGCGGCGCGCTCGTCAGCTACGCGGCTCCTTCCGGTTCGGCCTGCGGCACGGTCACGTGTGATCACCCGTCGGGCTCTTTCTTCCCGATTGGCGACACGACGGTCACCTGCACCAGCTCCGCCGGCCCGTCCTGCGCCTTCAAGATCACCGTCAACGACACGCAGAACCCGACGATCTCCGCCCCGGCGGACGCGAGCTACCAGTGCGCCGCACAGGTGCCCACCGCTTCCCCGTCGCAGGCGACCGCCTCGGACAACTGCGCCGCGCCGACCGTCACCGTGTCCGACTCGGACGACGGCGGCGCGGGCTCGACCGCCAGTCCTCTGATCATCACGCGCACCTACACGGCGACCGACGCCGCGGGCCACACCGCGAGCGCGTCGCAGACGATCACCGTCGTTGACAACACGGCGCCCTCCGTCACGCCGCCCGCGAACGACAACGCCGACGCGGACGCGAGCACCTGCGCCGCCTCGGTCAACCCCGACACGGCGACGGCGAGCGACAACTGCTCCGGCGCTGTCGCGGTCGTCGGCACGCGCGGAGATAGCCAGCCTTTGAACGCGCCCTACCCCGTCGGCACGACGACGATCACATGGACGGCGACGGACGCGCACGGCAACTCCGCGAGCGCGGCGCAGACCGTCACCGTCACGGACGCGCAAGCGCCGACCGTCACGAACCTCTCGGCGAGCCCGTCGAGCCTGTGGTCGCCCAACCACACGATGCGGAACGTGACGGTCACATACAACGCCTCCGACAACTGCGGCGGCGTCAACTGCCGTATCGGCTCGGTCACGAGCAACGAGCCCGCGAACGGCACGGGCGACGGCAACACCGCGCCCGACTGGGTGATCGTTGACAGCCACCACGTGCAACTGCGCGCCGAGAGGGCGGGCGGCGGTGCGGGGCGCACCTACACGATCACGGTCGTCTGTACGGACGGCTCGAACAACATGACGACGAAGAGCGTCACCGTCACAGTGCCCAAGAGCCAGAAGTGAGGCGGCGAGACGGCTGACGAAACCTCCCACGGCACGACACGAGCGGGAGCGGGAAGCACGGCGTTGAAGCGCGCGAGTTGCGCTTCAACGCCGTGCTTTTCTTCACGCCTCTGACGGGACGCGCGCGGAGCGTGTGCGTAATGTAAACCCTCGACCGCACACGCCCTTCCTCACGCCACAGTTAACAGCAAGTTAAGCCCGCCTTCATTCGCGCGTAACCCGCGCGCGGCTCAACATTCATTCGTCACTGATCCGGCACGCCGCGCCCTCGTCACTGCCGACCGCGCTGGCAACCGTCGCGACCCTTTTCACATTACTTAAGAGATTCACAGGAGACACGAATGACTCGACTTTCCGGCTCGACGCTCAAGCTCATCCTCCGCCTTGCCTTCACCCTTGCGGCGCTTCAGCTCGCCGCCCACGCGCAGACCGATCAGGGACGCATCGCCGGGGCGGTGCGCGACGCGAACGGCGCGGTCGTGCCCGGCGCGACCGTCACGGCGAAGAACGACCGCACGGGCGAGGCGCGCGTCGTCACGAGCGGCGACGACGGGCGCTACCTCGTCGCCGCGCTCAAGCCCTCGACCTACACGGTCGCGGCAGGCGCTACGAACTTCCAGACGACGAAGGCGAGCGACGTGCAGTTGGGCGTCGGGCAGGAGTTGAAGCTCGATCTCACTTTGCAGGCAGGTGTCGCCGAGTCGGTCAACGTCGTGGCGGCGGAAGAGGTCGCGCTCGACCAAAGCTCGGCGCGCATCGGCGCCAACGTCAACCAGCGCGAGGTGGAAGGCTTACCGATCAACGGTCGCCAGCTCTCGCAGCTCTACCTGCAAGCGCCGGGCTCGATCAACTCCGGCTCCGGCACGTTCGGCGACATACGCTTTTCGGGGCGCGCCGTCGAGCAGAACGTCGTGCGCTACGACGGCATCGAGGGCACGGCGATCATCGACGCCTCGCCCGGCAACCTCAACGGTGAAGTCCCGTCACCTTTCAGATTGCAGTCGAGTTTGGAGAACGTGCAGGAGTTTCGCGTGGACTCGAACAACTACCCGGCGGAGTACGGCACGGGCACGGGCGGGCAGATCAACGTCGTCACGAAGTCCGGCTCGAACGGCTTTCACGGCTCGGCGTTCGAGTACTTCCGCAACGACGCGCTCGACGCCTCGAACTTCTTCGACAACATCGCGGGGCAGAAATCGCCGCTCCGGCTCAACCAGTTCGGCGGATCAATCGGCGGTCGCCTTGTCAGAGACAAGGCTTTCTTCTTCTTCTCGTATGAAGGCTACCGGCTGCGCGCGGGCGTCAACTCGGTCGAAGCCGTGCCCGGCGAGGCGTCGCGCATCTGCGCCGTCGCCGGTGTCACCTGTAACCCGACGACCGTCGCGCTGCTTCCGGCGTTCCGCGCCGCGGGGGCTTCGATCATCGCGCGCGGCACGGGCACGAACCTCTTCGACGTGGCGCAGCTTCAGACGAACACGAGCGTCAACGAGAACTCTGCCGCCGCGCGCTTCGACTACAAATTCAACTCGCGCCACTCGATGTACCTGCGCTACTTCCGCGATCAGGGATCGAACCTCCAGCCGGAAGGCGTGACCGGTCGCGTCGTCAACATTAAAGCCGTGCCGCAGAACGCCGTCTTCGCCTTGCAGTCTTCGCTCGCACCGACGCTCTTGAACGAGTTCAAGCTCGGCTTCAACGAAGCCTACACGCGCATCAACGGCGTCGCGCCCACGTTCCCCGGCATTGATCTCTCGTCCATCGCCATCAACATCTCCGGCAACACGGCGAACTTCGGCATCGCGGGGCAGGGTACTTCCGCCGGCACGGCCGTGCCGGGCGGGCTGGTGCGCGCCAACTCTGCGACGAACGGGCGCGGTCAGCCCTACACGCCCCACTCCGTCTCCTTCGTTGACGATCTGAACTGGGCGCGCGGCAACCACTCGTTCAAGTTCGGCGGCGAGGTCAGACCCATCCGCCTCTACACCGACCGGCAGGGGGGCACGACCTACACCTTCTCGAACCTGCCAGGCTTCCTCGCCAACACGCCGCAGCAGGTGCAATTCCTCGGCGACGTGAGCGCGCCCTCGGTCTTCTTCAACGGCTCGACGGGGCAGCGTCTCGCCAAGCAGGAGTACTACATCGCCTACGCCCAGGACGAGTGGAAGGTGCGCCCGAACCTGACGCTGAACTACGGCCTGCGCTACGAATATTACTCGCCGCTGCGCGAGGCCGAAGGCAGGCAGATACTCTTCGACATCACCACGGGCCAACTGCGCGATCCCTCCCAGTCGCCCTACCAATCCTCGAAGACCAACTTCGCGCCGCGCGTCGCCTTGTCTTGGTCGCCCGCGCCTTCCGCCTCGGGCTTCTTCGGCGGCGGGCGCACGATCCTGCGCGGCGGCTTCGGCATCTACTACGGGCCGGGTCAGACCGAGGATCAGATTCAGCCCATCGAGTCCGACCGCATCAGCGCGACCTTCAGCGGGTCGAGCCCCTTGAACGTCTTCCCGCTCGACGCGGCGGCGGCGACCGCCTTCTTCGTCGCGAACCCACAGAATCGCTCGTACCAGCCGCGCGCCTACGCGCCCGACTACACGCTCCCCGAGAAAGTCTATCAGTACAGCGTCTCCTGGCAGCAGGAGCTACCCGGCAAGTTCGCCTTAACTACGGCTTACGTCGGCGCGCAGGGGCGCAACCTCTTCCTGCGAAGCGTCTCGAACCAGATACTTCGCGGCAACGCGACCATCGCGAGCACTGCCACCTCGCTCCCGACGGGGGCGGGCATCGTCAACATCCTGAACGCGGCTGGCACG
>JBJMGS010000409.1:0-8810 GCA_045807785.1 Pyrinomonadaceae bacterium | reverse complement strand
CGCGCTTGCGCGCAAGCGCGCGCCCGGCTCCGCCCTCGCACGGAGCCTCGCCACGTTGGTTTGCAGACAGATTCGCACGCGTGCAAAGTTCGGCGCGAGCGCGCTTTTCCCGAAAGCCGCGATGAACCCAGCCGCACACAGCCGCACCGGACGACACAGCACCAGCGCGCGCCGCGCCTTCGAGGAGCGTCTCGCATCCGCCAAGCGCCTGCGCGCCGTCGAGGACGCGCGTTTCCGCGCGCGGCAGGCGCAGGGGAAGCTGCGCCGCTTCGTCACCATCAACTTCCGCAAGGAAGAGGTCATCGCCAAACTGGCACTCAGGCGCGGCGACTGCAACCGCTGCGGCGCGTGCTGCGAGATACTCTTCAAGTGCCCCTTCCTGAAAAAACACGGCGACGGCACCTCGACCTGCGGCATCTACGAGGATCGCCCGAACCAGTGCCGACTCTTCCCGCTCGAACAGCGCGACCTCCAGGAAGTGCGCGGCACCTGTAGCTACTACTTCATCGAAAAGCCGATCAAGCTGGAACGAGCAAGCTAGGAGAGCCGTTAGCCATTAGCCAATAGCCGTTAGCCAAACCTCAAGGTCACGGCTTTCCGGCTACAGCTAACAGCTAACAGCTAACAGCTATGTCCAACATCATCGTTATCGTCGGCGCGCAGTGGGGCGACGAGGGCAAGGGCAAGATCGTCGATCTTTTGTCCGAGCGCTTCGAGGTCGTCGCGCGCTATCAGGGCGGGCACAACGCGGGTCATTCCGTGCAGGTCGCCGACCGCTCGTTCGTCCTCCACCTGCTGCCCTCCGGCATCATCCATCAGGGCAAGACCTGCGTGCTCGGCAACGGCATGGTCATCGACCCGAAAGCCTTCTTCGAGGAAGCCGACCGGCTCGCGGAGCAGGGGATCGCCGTCACGCCGGAGCGCGTCCGCGTCAGCTCGCGCGCGCACCTGATCCTGCCCTACCACCGCGCGCTCGATCACACGAGCGAAGAGCGGCTCGGCAACGAAAAAGTCGGGACGACCCTGCGCGGCATCGGCCCCGCCTACGAGGACAAGGTGGGGCGGCGCGGCATCCGCGTGGCCGACGCACTGAACCCGGAGTTCTTCCGCGCGCGCATCGAGCGCAACCTCGCGGAAGCCAACCGCGTCATCGAGGCTTACGGGGGGGCGCCGCTCGACGCCGCGCAAATCTTCGACGAAGTGTTCCCCCTCGCAGAGCGACTCTCGCCCTTCATCGCCGACACGATGCACTTCATGAACCGCGCCGCCGCCGAGGGTCGCTCGATCCTCATCGAGGGCGCGCAGGCGGCGCTGCTCGACGTGGATCACGGCACGTATCCTTTCGTCACGTCTTCTTCGACAACCGCCGGGGGCGCGTCGGTGGGGACGGGGCTCGCGCCGCACCACATCACGGGCGTGCTCGGCATCGTGCGCACCTACACGACGCGCGTCGGCGAAGGCCCCTTCCCCACAGAGATGCTCGAAGGCGAGGCGGAGCTGGGTCAGCTCATACGCGAGCGCGGTCGCGAGTACGGAGCTTCGACGGGCAGACCGCGCCGCTGCGGCTGGTTCGACGCCTTCGCCACGCGCTACGCGGCGGAGCTGAACGGCTTCTCCTCGGTCGCGCTCACCAAGCTCGACGTGCTCGACGCGCTCGACCAGATCAAAGTCTGCATCGGGTACAAACTCGACGGCAGAGAGATCGAGACCTTCCCCGCCGTGGCGGCAGACCTGCGACGGATCGAACCGGTGTACGAGACGCTGCCCGGCTGGAACACTTCGACGGTCGGCACGACGCGCCTCGAAGATTTGCCCGCCAACGCGCGTGCCTACGCAGACTTCCTCTCGCGCGCCATCGGCACGGAGATCGGTCTCATCTCGACGGGTCCCGAACGCGATCAGACGATCATCGTCCGCGACTCCGCGCTCGGCGCGTGGCTCGCAGACTAGGCGGCTTGCGACCGCCCGCGCGGGCGGTTAGAATGCCCCGCACGTTGAGCGCGACCGTTGGGGGCCGGTAGCTCAGTTGGTAGAGCAAGTGGCTTTTAACCACTGGGTCACAGGTTCGAGTCCTGTCCGGCTCATCAGACAAGCTCAACGAGTGGCGGAACAGCCGCGCGTCCAGAACAGGGCGCGCGGCTGTTCCCGCTTAAAGAACCGCGCCGCGCCGTGGTGCCAGACTCACCGCCGCCCCGCCCCGTTCCAACGCGTGCTGCGGTTGATGCCGGGAGGTTTTTCGTGGTTTACTGTTGCGCGAACGGGGCTCATGTCACGCGCGCGCCGCACGCCGCAGCCAGCCGCCCCTTCCAGCCTTTATCGCTTTCCCGCCCGCGGAGCACCGTTGACAGGTGTGACCAAAAAGGCGTGCGGACGGCGGAACAACCAACGGATCGACTTGGCTCAAGAGTTAAACAGGATGCCCTCGCAGGCTTTCATCAAAGCGTCCACTTCGCCCGCCCACACTCCTCTGGCTCAGCGCACCGCGCTGGCGTGTCTCTTCGCCCTCACGGCGTTGCTGTCGGCGGCGCAAACAATCGAAGCGCAGTCGTTCGCCCCCAAGGTTGATTACCCCGTCGGCAAAGAGCCTTTCCAGATCGTCTCGCAAGATTTCAACGGCGACGCGATCACAGACCTCGCGACGGTCAACAACTTCGACAGTTCCGTCAGCGTCCTCGTCGGCAACGGCGACGGCACCTTCCGCGCCGCCGTCACCTATAGCCTCACGGGCGGGGCGGCAACCCTCTCGAAGTCTCTCGTCGCGGCGGACTTCAACGGCGACGGGCGTGTCGATCTCGCCGTCTCGAACTTTCTCCGGCACAGCGTCAGCGTCTTGACGGGCAAAGGCGACGGCACGTTTAACGCGGCGGTCGAATACATTGACGCCGTCTCCGGCAATCCTTATTCGATCACCGCCGCGGACTTCAACGGCGACGGCAAGGCTGATCTCGCCGTGGGCAACAACGCGTCGGTCAACGTCAGCGTGCTGCTCGGCAGGGGTGACGGCACCTTCCAGCCGGAGGTCAAGTACGCCGCGGGCAGCGGTCCTGTCTGGGCATCCGCCGCCGACCTCAACGCCGACGGACGTGTCGACCTGGTGGTTAGCAACACGAACGGCAACAGCCTGAGCGTGCTCCTGGGTAACGGCGACGGCAGGTTCCGCGCCGCCGTCAACTACGCCGTCGGCGGTTTCCCGCTCGTCAACCGCGCGGCTGATCTGAACGGCGACGGCAAACTCGATCTCTTCGTTGTCAACCAGAACACTGCCTTCGTTGTGCCGTCGAAGAACACCGTGAGCGTGCTCGTCGGTAACGGCGACGGCACGTTCCGCGCGGCAATTAACTACGCGACCGGCACCGATCCCAAGTCGGTCGCGACGGGCGATTTCGACGCCGACGGACGTACCGATCTGGCGACCGCCGACGCGTCCGGCACGGTGAGCGTGCTCCCTGGAAACGGCGACGGCACCTTCCGCGCGGCGGTCAGCTTCCCCGCCGGCTCGAAGCCGGTCACGGTACTCGCGGGCGACTTCAACCGCGACGGGCGCGCCGATCTGGTGGCGGCGAACGGCACGACCGGCAACCCCGGCACCACCGATAGCCCCGCCGTAAGCGTCCTGCTCAACCAGACCGGCGCGTTCAGCATCGGCGGCTCCGTCCTCGACGGCGGCGGCGCGGCAGTCCCCGACGTGACCGTCACGCTCACCGGTTCGGCCTCCGGCGTGGCGACGACCGCAGCCGACGGCAGCTACGCCTTCGGGAGTCTGCTTGGCGGCGGCAGCTACACACTCACCCCGTCCAAGTTCAATTTCCTCTTCGCCCCGCAGAGTTTGTCGTTCAACAACCTGTCCGGCAACGCGACCGCCAACTTCACCGGCACGTTCGTGCCGCCGCCCACGCCGACGCCGACCCCCGCGTTCACGCCCTACCCGGACTACGTCATCTCCGGGCACGTGACGAACGCGGCGGGCGCTGGATTAGCCGACGTGACGGTGACCGTCAGCGGCACGGTGACCGGCACGCAGGCCACCCAAACGGACGCCGCAGGTCGCTACGCCTTCCGCTACGCGCCGGATTTCAGCCTCATCATGACCCCGTCCAAAGCCGGCTACGTCTTCAACCCTCAGTCGAGCGGGTTCGTCTCGTCTAGGAGCTTAAGCGGAAACCTGACGGTGGACTTTACGGGGTCGCAAGCAGCGGGCGCGACCCTCGCGCCGGTGCTGCTCTCCGTCCCGTTCACGGATCGCGCGCTCGCCTTCGACTCGGTGACGATGCTGTGCGAGCCTCTGCCCGTCACGAACCCGTATAACTTCGGCGCGGATCACCACACGCGCGTCCTGCTCTTCGCCGTCAACGCCGGGCTGCTGCCGGGCGAATCATTGGACGCGCTGACGGTGCGCGCCGAGGACGCGTCGCACCACGTCTACACGCTCCCGGTCGAGTCCGCCACGAGCCCGCGCAACCTCGCGTGGGTGACGCAGCTCACGGTCAAACTCCCGGACGAGCTGACGGGCGCCGGCGACGTGCGGCTCACGCTCACCCTGCGGGGGATGACCAGCAACAGCGTCGTCCTGGCGATCAAGCCTTAACGAGACGACCTGCCTTAGTGGGAGTTTAGCGCCGCCATTCAAGTGTTGAATGGCGGCGCAATGTTTTAAGCGCGCGGGCGCGCCGGCCTCAACTTCGCGGCGATCGCGCCACATCGGGCGTTCGCCGACACGTTTGCGGGCAGCCGCCGCGCTGCCGCACGCATCCATATTTATCAACCAACACTCCCTTAGAAATTGAAGATATGGATATGAAAAATCGTCACCTGTTAGTCTTCGCACTCGCCGTCGCTGTCGGCGGCATATCATTCGTCCAGACCGCGTCGGTGGCGGCGGGCGCGGCGCAGACCGCGAATGCCCCCACTGCTGCGGGCGAGAACCCTTTCTTCCAACCGAGCACGCTCCCCTTCCAGGCTCCGCCCTTCGACCGAATCAAGGACACGGACTACCAGCCCGCCATCGAAGAGGGCATGAAGCGCCAGCTTGCCGAGATCGAGACAATCGCGAACCGCACGGACGCGCCGACCTTCGCCAACACCGTCGAGGCGATGGAGCGTTCCGGCGATCTGCTGGCGCGCGTCAGCCACGTCTTCTTCGGCCTCACTGCGGCGAACACCAACCCGACCATCCAGAAGATCGAGGCGGAGGTGTCGCCACGGCTCGCCGCGCACTCGGACAAGATTTACCTGAACCCGAAGCTCTTCGCCCGCGTCAAGACAGTGTACGACCGGCGCGACGCGCTCAAGCTCGACCCGGAGTCGAACCACCTCGTCGAGCGCTACTACAAGACGTTCGTGCGCGCAGGGGCGCTACTCTCGGAAGCCGACAAGACGAAGCTTCGCGCGCTCAATCAGGAAGAGGCGAAGCTCACCACAGACTTCCGCAGCCGCGTGCTCGCCGACACGAACGCCTCGGCGGTCGTCGTTGACGACAAATCTCAGCTCGAAGGCTTGAGCGAGGGCGACATCGCGGCGGCGGCTGAGCTGGCGAAGGAGCGCAAGCTGCCAGAGGGCAAGTACGTCATCGCCTTGCAGAACACGACGCGCCAGCCCGTCGTCATCCAGATGAAGAACCGGAATTTACGCGAGCGCGTGCTCAAGGCTTCTTCCGAGCGCGGCACGCACGGCGACGCCAACGACACGCGCGCTATCGTCGCGCGCCTCGCGCAGTTGCGCGCAGAGAAGGCACGGCTTTTGGGCTACCCGACCTATGCCGCCTACAGCCTCGACGATCAGATGGCGAAGACGCCGCAGAACGCCGTCAAGTTGATGACAGATCTCGTCCCCGCGGCGACCGCCAAAGCGCGCGGAGAGGCGGCGAAGTTGCAGAAGGTGGCGGACGCTGAGGGCGGCGGATTCAAAATTAGTCCCGCCGACTGGGAGTACTATTCCGAGAAGGTGCGCAAGGCTGAGTATGATCTGGACGAGTCGCAGATCAAACCCTACTTCGAGTTGAACCGCGTGTTGCAGGACGGCGTCTTCTTCGCGGCGCACCAGATGTACGGGCTGACGTTCAAGGAGCGCAAGGACATTCCGGTCTATCACCCGGACGTGCGTGTCTTCGAGGTGTTCGACGCAGACGGCTCGTCGCTCGCGCTCTTCTACGCAGACTACTTCCAACGCCCCGCGAAGTCTGGCGGCGCGTGGATGGACGTCTTCGTGGATCAGAGCGGGCTCGCCGGCACGAAGCCGGTCGTCTATAACGTCGCCAACTTCCAGAAGCCCGCGGCGGGTCAGCCCGCACTTTTGAGCTTCGGCGACGTGACGACGATGTTCCACGAGTTCGGGCACGCGCTGCACGGGATGTTCTCGCACGTGAAGTACACGACGCTTTCGGGGACGAACGTACCGCGCGACTTCGTCGAGTTCCCTTCGCAGTTCAACGAGCACTGGGCTTCGGAGCCGACGGTCTTCGCCAACTACGCGCGCCACTACCAGACGGGCGAGGCGATGCCGCAAGCGCTGGTCGAAAAGATCAGACGCGCGCACACCTTCAATCAGGGCTACGACACGACGGAATACCTGTCCGCCGCGCTGCTCGACATGGCCTGGCACACGGTCGCGCCGGGCTCCGCCGTGCAGGACGCGGGGGCGTTCGAGCCTGCGGCGCTCAAGCGTTTCGGAGTTGATCTGGCGGAAGTGCCACCGCGTTATCACACGACCTACTTCTCGCACATCTGGGGCGGCGGCTATTCCGCGGGCTACTACGCTTACCTGTGGAGCGAGGTGCTGGCGCACGACGCCTTCTACTGGTTCAAGGAGCATAATGGCATGACGCGCGAGAACGGCCAGCGCTTCCGCGACATGGTGCTCTCGCGCGGCGCCACCGAGGACGCCGCCACCCTCTACCGCGCCTTCCGCGGGCGCGACCCACAGGTCGAACCGCTCCTCATCGAGCGCGGCCTCAAACAGACCGGCAAGTGAGCCGCGAAGGCGCGGCACGCCGCCGCTTGAAATAAAGGCGCGGCACGCCGCCGCTTGAAATAAAAGGCGCGGCACGCCGCCGCTTGAAATAAAAGGCGGGCACGAATCGTTACGATTCGTGCCCGCCTCGTCTTTTGCAAGTTTGATTAGCTTAACTCTTCGCCTTGCAGTGCGTCTGCCCGTTCGAGGGGAACGGCGCTTCGTTCGGGTTCAGCTTCATCCAGTTGTTGCCTTCCTCGTCCTCTTTAACTTTCTTGTAAGGATCGACTTCGACAACGACGTGCGCGTTCGCGGGCATCTTCTTCGCACCGAGATCGAGCACCTGCGTTTCGGTCTCGCCGCCCTTGAGGGGCTTGACCTCGTGGCCGATATAGTAGAGCGCCTTCGCGCCGTCGCCCGCCTTGTCGTAGAAGGTCGCGAGCACGTAGGACTGCGGGGCGGCGGCGCCGCAGGTGTTCGCCACCGTCACGCGGACGCTCAGCGTCTGCCCGTCGCCCGCCTTGCCGAGCGCGACTTGCTGGACGACGAGATCGGGCAGCAGCACGGCGATCCGCTCCGGCGGTTTCATCTTAGTTCCCGGATTCTGTGTGGGCCCCTGCGCGCGCACCGCAGACGCGGCGGCGGCGACCGTCAGACCTGTGAGCGCGTAAAGCAATAGTCTTCGCATGAACTCTCCTTAGATAGTGGCTTCTCAGATCGCTAAGCGTTCACGCCCCGGCGTCCGTACCGGACGCGGGCGGCGCGGCGCGCATCATATAGCACTCGTACGAGACCGGCAAACACTTTCACCGCGTCCCCGCCGCCGAAAGACTCAGAAACGACGAAGGGGCGACTATTTGAAAGTCGCCCCTTTCGCTTCGCAGATATTTCTTCTCAACTAATCACGCCCGAAGCCTTCCATATATGGTCGTCATCACGAAAGACGAACGGCCCGTCGCCAAGCTTGTCGGCCAGTCTCAGCCGGCGCGACAGGCGCGGCTGCCGGGGAGCGCCGTCGGAAAGCTCTCCATTCACGCGGAAGACGAAGAGCACCTGTCAGACTTCGCGGACTACACGCCGTAAGACTCCTCCGCGACACTCACGCTCTCCTCTGGTTCGTCCTCAACGATCCGCGACTCAGCGCCGACGCCGCGGCTTTCATCTCCGGGTGAGAACGAGCGCGCCGCCGCGCTCTACGGCGTTGAGAGCCCTGCGGGTGGCGGCGACACCAGGTAAGCGCGGGCTTTACCGCTCGGCAATGACAAGACCACATCAAATCGTGCTGGATACGAACGTGCTCGTGGCGGGGCTGCGCTCCCGGCGGGGCGCGTCTTACAAACTGCTCACTCTGCTCAACGACCCACGCTGGCAGGTCAATCTTTCAACACCACTCGTCTTAGAGTACGAAGAAGTGTTGAAGCGACCCGGCCTCGTCGCGGGGCTCAGCGCGCGGTCGGTTGACGTATTCCTCGACGGTCTCTGTGCTATCGCCAACCGACATGATATTTTCTACCTGTGGCGCCCGCTGTCGCCCGACCCTGACGACGATCTCCTGCTAGAACTTGCGGTCAGCGCCAAGGCGGATTTCATCATCACAATGAAACTCGCCCGCAGCAAGCTGCGGGGTATCAGACGAGATTGAGTTGTCCCTCGTAGAGTTGCTCGTAGTGTGACTCAGCACCCTGTTCCCGGATGTACTTCTTAATCACACTCTCGTTGCCGTGTTTCCCGACCGTGCTGATGAAGTACCCGTCCGACCAGAACTCCCCGCCCCACAACTGCTCCCTCACCTCCGGGCACGAGGCGAGGATTCTGCGGGCGGTGACGCTCTTGATGGTCTGCACGATCTTCTTCGGACTGTACGT
>JBJMGS010000408.1:0-2411 GCA_045807785.1 Pyrinomonadaceae bacterium | reverse complement strand
GACGACGCACGACGTGTCGCCGCCCCCGACCGACTCGACATGGCCGGCGCACGAGCCGCCGCCCGCGCGCCGGCTTGAGCCTACGCCGGGCACTTGGCGCGCGCTGCGCGAGTCGCGTCGGGGCGAGGCACTGGAGACTTCGGTGCTGCCCGCGCCGGGCGCGCCCGGAGCAGGGGGCGGGGGCGTGCTGGCGCGCGCGGCGGCGGAGGCGGCGGCGCGTGAGCGCGACCTGCGCGCGCGCGGCGTGTCGATGCCGCGCAGGGTCTTGCTCACGATCTCCGATCCGGCGCGCATGGCGCAGGTCAACCTGCTCCTGCGCTCTGCGAGCTACGAGGTGCGCGCGGCGTTCGACGGCAGGCAGGCGCTCGACCTGTTGCGCATCGAGCGCGCGGACGTGCTCCTGCTCGACTGCGAGCTTAAAGAGCTCGGCGGGCTCGAAGTCCTACGCCGCCTGAACCAACGCCACCAGGGCAGACTGCCGATGCCGGTCGTGCTCTTCCACGCGCCGACGCCGGCAGGCGAGCGCGAGCGCGACGAGGCACTGAGGCTCGGGGCGATGGGCTTCATCACGCTGCCCTACGACCCGGCGGCGCTGCTCGAAGCGGTGCGCGAGACGCGGAGCAAAGACTAGAGGAGACCCCTTATGAACTGCCAGACTTGCGGCGCGGTGCTCGCGCCCGGCGTGCGCTTCTGCGGCGCGTGCGGCGCACCCATCGCGGACGACGAACTGACCCGACTTTCGCACGACGACGAGGCGACGCGACTCGCGCGCGAGGCGGACGCGACCCGCGTCGCGGCGCGCTCGCCCTTCGACGACCGTGGCGGCGTCGCGCCCGCGCGCGTCGAGCGTCTCAACGACGAACGTGATGCGCGCGAAGCCGTCGCACGCCAAAGCACGCCGCCAGCCCCGGCGCGCGAGCAGATCACCTCGCGCCAGCCGCAGACGACGATGTCTCGCCAGCCGGTCTCTCAAGTTCCGGCGCGCCCGAACGCTGCGGACGCCGACACGGAGCGCGTCATCTTCACCGTGCGCCCGACGATGCTCTTCATCGGCCTGGGCTACGCGCTCGCCGTGCTCGGCGCCATCGGCCTGACCATCCTGCTCGCGCGCTACAACCTGCTCCCGGCGCTCTACTCCGTCCTCGTCTCGCTCCCGCTGCTGCTCATCCCGGCGTACTACCACCTGCGGCGCAACTCCATCAAGTACACGCTAACCGACTCGAAGATCGAGATCGACCGGGGCTTCATCGCGAAGCGCACGCGCAACATCCCCTTGCGCAACATTCAGGACGTGACGGTCGCCGCGACAATCCCACAGCGGCTCCTCGGCTTCGGCGATCTGATCATCGACAACGCGAGCGAGCTGGGCGGCTCAACCGTCATGAGCAACATCCCCGCGCCGCGCCGCCGCGCCGACGAGCTCCTGCGCGAGTTGCGTCGCTGGAACTAAAATCCCCCGGCGGTTACTATTAAACGCACCCGAGGCTCGAGCGCGACTCTCCGACAGTCCCGGTCAGTCTCGATCAGTCTCGGTCAGCCTCGGTCTTGGGCAGCCCAGATTTCGGGGGGCTGCCGCGGGCGCGCCCCTGTCATCTAAAGTCCGTCATGGGTTTTTCAAGGTTAATCAAATTGTCGCTCGCACTCTTCCTCGCGCTGCTCTTCGGCGGCGCGGCGGCGGCGCAGACCGTCGATCTCATCGACGCGCCTGCGGACGGGGTTCCCGTCATCGTCGAGCACCTGCCCCACTGGGAGGCTTTAGGCTCCCGCGCGACCCACGTCACGACGCTGTCAGAACTTTCGAGAGCCGTCGGCGGCGACGAGCCTTCGCTCGCCGCCGTGCCGTTCGATGGCGGGACGGAAGCCGCGACGGCGGACTACGGCGCGGCGGGGCGGCTCGTCATCGTCGAATTCTCCACCCCGCAGTTCGCG
The DNA here is from genome assembly GCA_045807785.1 of Pyrinomonadaceae bacterium. Taxonomy (GTDB): domain Bacteria; phylum Acidobacteriota; class Blastocatellia; order Pyrinomonadales; family Pyrinomonadaceae; genus JAIVGV01. The sequence continues at coordinate 482 of JBJMGS010000408.1, read as the reverse complement.
GCCGACGCCGACCGGGCGATCAACGCGCGCATCGCGGAGCTGCGTGCGGCGCAACAGAGCGTGCCGACCATCTATCAGCGCAAAGGTAATTACTCGGTCTTCGTCTTCGGCGGAAGTGATGAACGGGCGGCGAGCGCGCTCGTCGGACGCGTGCATTACGAGAAGGACGTGCGCTGGCTGGGGCGCGACCCGCACGCCAACGAGAAGGCGAACCGCCTGTGGATCAACATGTCGGCGAGCGTGCTCCTTAACTCGGTCAAGGCGGCGGGACTCGCCATCGCCCTATGCCTATGCGTCGGCGGCCTCTTCGGCACGCTCGTCTTCCGGCGCCGGCGGGCGGAGGCGGCGCTGAGCGCGCGCTACTCGGACGCGGGTGGCATGATGCGCCTCAACCTCGACGATCACGCGCGCAAGCTGCTCGGTCAGGGCGAGGAATAACCGCGGCGGGACTGACATAGATTTCGCCGCGCGCAAAAAGAAAT
>JBJMGS010000407.1:0-2156 GCA_045807785.1 Pyrinomonadaceae bacterium | reverse complement strand
TACGATCATGTCCTGCGCCTGCTGGACATCATCGACATCCAGCAGGACATGGTGACGGGCGCGACCGAGGCGCACCTCTCTTTCATGTCGAACCAGTTGAACGAGACGATGAAGACGCTCACCGTCGTCGGCATCTGCGAGGCGGCGGCGGCGGCGGTCTTCGGCGCGTGGGGCATGAACGTCACGGGTCTGCCGTTTGCGCACACGACCGTGGGCGGCGTCGGCGTCGGCTTCTGGATCGTCTCCGCGCTGACGCTCGGTCTGATTGGACTCGCCCTGATGTGGCTCAAGCGGCGCGGCATGTGGTGAATAGGGCGTCGCTAGACTTTGCTGCGAGCTTCCTTTAACCTTCCGGTTTCGACAACCAGCGCCGGGGTGGCGTAATTGGCAGCCGCGCGGGTCTTAGAAGCCCGTGCCGCAAGGCGTGCGGGTTCGAGTCCCGCCCCCGGCATTGCAAGGAGAAAAGCTGTCAGTTGTCCGTAGTCAGTGGTCAGTGGTTCTGTGCTCTGTCGGCTATCGCTACATATTTATCACGCGGCTCGTGTGACGAAGGCGACGGACGACTGACCACGGACAACTGACAATCTTTATCCAAAGGTACATTTATGAAAACCGAACTGATTGATCACTCGGCGACGCGCAAGGAGTTGAAGATCGAGTTGGACGCGGCGGAGGTGCGCGCCGAGATGGAGCGCGTCAGCCAGCAGCTCGCGGGCACGGTCAGCGTGCCGGGCTTCCGTAAAGGTCACGCGCCGGTCTCCGTCATCAAGAGCCGCTTCAAGAACGAGATTCGCGGCGAGGTGGTGCAGAACCTCGTGCCGCGCGCGATCAACGAGGCGATCAACGAGCAGCAGCTCAACGTCATCGGCGAGCCGGAGATTCACTTAGAGCCGGGCGCGGGGCTTGAGAAGATGGGCGACGCCCCGCTCGAAGTCCACGCGCACGTCGAGGTGATGCCGGAAGTCCAGCTCGGTGAGTACAAGGGCATCGAAGTCTCGCGGCGCGTGCGCCCCGTGACGGACGAGACGGTCGAGCAGATGATCTCGGAGCTGCGTGAGCAGTCGGCGTCGCTCCAGCCCGTCGAGGATCGCGGCGCGGAAGACGGCGACAGCGTGACGGTCAACTTCGTCGGCAAGTACATCGAGCCGCCGTCCGAGGAAGACATCAAGGCGGACGAGGTCGAGGTCGTGCTTGGCGGCGAAGGCGTGTTGCAGGAGTTCACGGATCAGCTCACGGGGACGCGCGCCGACGATGTGAAGACCTTCCGCGTCAAGTACCCGGAGGATTTTTCGTCGAAGGGGCTCGCCGGGAAAGAGATTGAATACACGGCGACCGTCACCGCCGTCAGGCGCAAAGAACTTCCCGACATGGACGACGAGTGGGCGAAGAGCTTTGGCGAGGAAGGCATCGAGACGCTCCCGTCCCTGCGCGAGAAGCTGCGCGAGCAGTTGGAAGAGCGCGCCCGCGTCGAGTCCGACCACCGCCTGCGCGACGCCGTGATGACGAAGCTGACGGGCGCGCACGAGTTCGAGCTACCCGACACGCTCGTCGAGTACCAGTCGCGCCGCCTGTTGGAGACGACCGTGCGCGACATGGTGCAGCGCGGCATGGACCCGCGCCAGTCGGGCATGAACTGGGAGGGGATGGAGGGCATGTTCCGCTCCCGCGCCGAGGACGATCTGCGCGGCTCGATGCTGCTCGAACGAGTCGCCGACGCGGAGAACATCGACCCATCGGACGAGGAGATCAATCAGGAGATCGAGTCGATCGCGGCGGCGACCAGACAGACCGCGGAGCAGGTGCGGGCTGCCTTGACAAAGCAGGGGGGCGAACGTAGCATCGCCGACAGGTTGCGCCACCGCAAGGCGCTCGACCTGCTCGTTGAAAACGCGAAGATCAGCGACGAGGAGTGGCGCGAAGACGAAGAGCTTGAAGCGCCGCCGTCGGAAGAGACGCAAGTGAAGGAAGTGACGGAAGTGACGGGCGAGACCAGTGAGCCCGCTTCCGCCGAGTCAGCCGCCGCCGCACAGGGCGAAGGGCAGGGCTGACGAGCGCGCGGCGAGTTCATAAAATTTATGCAGCACGGTCGAAGAGACTGTCTCTGAAATCTCAAATTTTGAAATTCGAGAATTTGAAATCTCAGACGCAGTCTCTTC
>JBJMGS010000406.1:0-4077 GCA_045807785.1 Pyrinomonadaceae bacterium | reverse complement strand
CGTCCTTCATGAACGAGGTCATGATGTAGGCGATCTCCGGGCGCATCACGTCCGTCTTCTGCGTCGCGGGCGCGGCGATGGTCGCGCCCTTGCCCGTCGTGACGCGGTTGATGCCGATGGGCGTGGTGCGCGTGCCCAGACGCGCGAACGAAGTGTAGGCGGAGGCGACCTGCAAAGGCGTCGCCTCGTTCGTCCCCAGCGCCATCGCGGGGTAGGCGCGCGGCGGCTTCGGCAACCCGGCCTTCGTCGCCAGCGCCATCACGCGCCCCATCGTCACCTCCAACCCCACCTCGACCGTGATCACGTTCTTACTGTGGACGAGCGCGTCGCGCAAAGTCATCGGCGCGTTCGTGTACTCGTCTGCGAAGTTGCCGGGCGAGTATTCCTGATTGTCGTAGGTGAAAGTCTTGGGCTCGTCCTGATAAGTCGTCGCGGCGGTGATCACGCGAGGGACTGGATCGTAAGCGGTGTTGAGCGCCGTCGCGTAGACGAACGGCTTGAAGACCGAACCGGGCTGGCGCATCGCGTCGGTCGCGCGGTTGAGTTGCGACTTCTCGTAGTCGCGCCCGCCGACCATCGCGACCACCTCGCCCGTGTCGGCGTCCATCGCGACGAGCGCGGCTTGCAGTGTGCCGGGCGGGACTTTCTTCGCGTAGATTTTATCGAGCGAGGCGAGCTGCTTCGTCACGGCGGCGTAAGCCGCGCGCTGCAACTCCATGTCAATCGTCGTGTAGATGCGCAGGTGCTCGGCGGAGCGCGAGTCGGCGAGGATGTCGGCGAGCTGGCCCTGCACGTAATCGACGAAGTAGGGCGCCTCGGAGTTGTCCACCCGCCCGCGCGTGGTCGAGACTTTCAGCTCGGTCGCCTTCGCCTCTTCCGCCTGCTGCTTCGTGATGACGCCCTCTTCCGCCATCGAATCCAACACCTGATTGCGTCGCGCCGTGGCGGTCTCAGGGTGGTGATACGGGTTGTAGCGGTTCGGGCTGCGGATGATCCCGGCGAGGAAGGCCGACTCGGGGAGCGTCAGCGCCGTCACGTCCTTGTTGAAATAGACGCGCGCCGCCTCGCCAAATCCGTTGACGGAGAAGCCCGCGTTCTGACCCAGATAAACCTGGTTGCAATAGAGCGCGAAAATATCCTGCTTCGAGAGCCGCGTCTCGAGGATGACCGACATGTAGGCTTCCGAGAGCTTGCGCTTGAGGCTGTACTCCGGCGAGAGCAGCAGGTTTTTGACGAGCTGCTGCGTGATCGACGATCCGCCCTGCCGCGCGAGCCGCGAATTCGGATCGCGTTCGTAGCGGCTGATGAGGGCGCGCAGGATGCCGCGAACGTTGATGCCGTAGTGCTCGAAGAAGGAGCGATCCTCCGTCACCGTCACGGCATCGACGAGCGACTTCGGCACGTCGCCGAAGCCGATGATCTTGCGCCGCTCGCGCTGGCTCCCGGCGACGAAGCTGAGCTGCTCCGGCTCGACGAGCGCGGTCTGCAACTTCGCGTTCGTGTCGCCGTCGAGAATCGCCGCGACACCCTTGCCGCCTTTGCCGAAGACGACGCGCAGGTGCGGGAAGGCGCGCTTGTCGTCAACGACCGCCGTCTGGCCGGGAACGATCTCGACCGAGTTGCCGGTGACGCCATAGCGGCTGCGCCCCTCTTCGGCCTGCTGCGTCGCCTCGACGTAGTCCGAGCGTTTGAGGCGCGAGACGAGATCGTCGATGGAGAGCGGGGCGCCGACGCGCAGTTCCTTCGGCGCGGTGTAAATCCCGGCGGCGCGCGTGTAGATTTCGCCGCTGATCAGTTTATCGACGCGCTGCGAGAAGACGTGGTAGTAGTAGCCGAGGACGCCGAGGGTGAAGGTCGTCAGGCCGATGACGAGGATGAGGACGGGCGGACTCAGGACGCGCCGACGCCAGCGTCGCAGGAAGCCCTCGTCCGGCTCGACGTATTTGACGACCCGCCCCGCGCCGCGCTTGCGCGCGACCGGGGGGACGTTGCGTTGCGGGGGATGACGAACAGCCATCGTCTGCAATCGTAAAGCGTTAAGCGTGAATCGTAAAGAAGCTTTTGGCGATTAGCTGTTAGCGGTTAGCCGGAGAGAAGCGGCAGACAGCTTGTGAACGCGCGGCGTCTTGCCAGTTGCGAATGCGCATCGTCTCGCGCGGCGGCAGCGCTTTTGCTAACAACTAACCGCTCACGGCTAATCACTCTGTTGACCCGCGCCGCCGTTTTCGTTAACGTGGCGCTCTTGTGTATGACGCAGGGCGCGCGGCGCGCGTTTCCAGATGAATCCGATCTCCAGAGCAGCGGGCTTAAGCCGGCAGGTGCGACACAGGATCACCCTCGCCCTGTCGGTGCTCGTCGGGCTGCTCACGACGGGGACGGTCGGCTTCCACCTGCTCGAAGGTTGGTCGTTCTTAGACAGCCTCTACGTGACGGTGACGACCGTCGCCACGGTCGGCTTCGGTGACTTCCACCCGACGACGCCGGCGAGCCGCGCCTTCGCCACCGTCTTCATGCTCCTCAACATCGCGACGGTCGGTCTGCTCTTCTCGACCGTCATCCAAGGCGTGGTGCAGTCGGAAGTGCTCGCCACCTTCGGCGCGCGCCGCCGGACACGCGAGATGAAGAAACTGAGCGACCACCTGATCATCTGCGGCGCGGGGCGCGTCGGCTCGCGCATCATCCGCGAGTTGGAGCGCGCGTCCACGTCCTTCGTCGTCATCGAGCACAACGCGCAACAGGCCGTCGGCTTGCGCGAACGCGGGGCGCGCATTCTCGTCGGCGACGCCACACTCGAAGAGACTTTGCGCGAAGCCGGGGTGGAGCGCGCGCGCGCCCTCGCCGCCTGCCTGCCCGACGACGCCGACAACGTGTACGTCGTGCTCACGGCGCGCGGCATCAACCCGAACCTGCACATCGTGGCGCGCGCCGTCGAAGAGCAGGCCGAGCCGAAGCTGCTGCGCGCGGGCGCGAACCGCGTCATCGCGCCGACGATCATCGGCAGCCAGCGCATGGTGCAGGCGCTCCTGCGCCCGGCGGTTCACGACTTCATTGATTCGGTGACGACCGACAGCCTCGATCTCAACTTCGATCAGGTGAAGATCGCCGCCTCGTCCGAGTTCGCCGGGCACAAGCTGCGCTTCACCAACATCCGCTCGGAGTTGGACGTGGTCATCGTCGCCGTCCGACGCGAGGACGGCGAGTCGGTCTTCAACCCTTCGGGCGACGTGCGCCTCGAAGCGGGCGACCTGCTCATCGCCATCGGTCGCGCCGACTCGCTCGCACGCCTCAAGGAAGCCGCCCGCGGCGGCACCGGCGTCCTCCACCTGCAACCCGAACCAACCGAATGAGAGTCCTCGTCACCGGCGGCAGCGGCTACCTCGGCACGCACGTCTGTCGCTTCTTCGCGGCGGACGACTTCTCGCGCCGCCAGCACCGCGACATTCTGGAGCCGGCTGATCTCTCCATGATCTCCGACTACGACGCAGTCATTCACCTCGCCGCGCGGCTCGACAAAGGGCGCGACACCGAACTGGAGACTTTCCGCACGAACGTCGAAGGCACCGTCAACGTCCTGCGCCACATGCGCGCGGGCGCGGCGTTCGTCTTCGCCTCGACGAAGGACGTGTACAGCGCGAACGCCGAAGACTTCAGGGAAGTGCCCGAAGGCTGCCCGACCGATTATCGCGGGCAGTCGCCGCTGGAATGGTCGAAGCTCGTCGCGGAGCAATACGTCCACTATTACGCCGCCGCGCGAAATTTCCGCGCCTGTGTCTTCCGCCTCTCCACGCCCTACGCGCGCCCGTCCGAGGGCAACGCGCCCGGCTTCGTCACGCACTACGTCGAGTCGGTCAAGCGCGGCTGGCTGCTGAGACTCCCGGCGGGAGGTCGCCCGGTGCGTGACCCGCTCCACGTCGAAGACTTCTCGCGCGCCTGCCGCGCCTTCATCGACTCGGATGTTTCGCGCGGCGTGTATAATCTCGGCGGCGGGCGGCAAAACGCGATCACTTTACGCGGCATCGTCGAGACGGTCGGGCGGCTCATCGAGCGCGAGCCCGTCATCGACGAGGCGGCGAACAT
>JBJMGS010000405.1:0-18197 GCA_045807785.1 Pyrinomonadaceae bacterium | reverse complement strand
GCAGCTCCGTCGCGAGCTTCAGGGCGTCCGCGCGCAGATCCTCGACCAGGAAGGTGACCATCACGTCCACCGGGCCGCGAGCCACCTTCGCCGGAAACATCCCGCGCTCCGTCATCACGACGATGATGCGCTCCAGGCCGAGCGAGAAGCCGCACGCCGGGATCGACTGCTTCGAGAACATCCCGACGAGATTATCGTAGCGACCGCCGCCGCCGAGAGAGCCCGCCAGATCGGGCACGCCGATCTCCATGATCGCGCCTGTGTAATAAGAAAGCCCGCGCGCGAGACTCGGATCGATCTTGATGCGCGAGCCAACCCCACTCGCATCGGCGAACTGTAAAATCTGGCGCAGCTCGTCGCAGCCGCGCGCGCCCTCTTCGTTGTCGCCGACGAACTCGACGAGACGACCGAGCACGGCGGTGTTGAAAGCGGCACGCTCTGCTTCAGGGCTTCCCACATCAACCGCGTCCGTCGCGCTTTCTAACCCGGCGATGCCCTCGAAGAAGCGCAGCAGCATCACGCCCGCCTCGCCGGAGACGCCGCGCGCGAGCAGTTCCTTCGCCACGCCCTCCGCGCCGATCTTGTCCAGCTTGTCGAGCGCGACGAGCGCGTCGGCGTGCTTGTCAGCCGCGACGCCCGCGCGGTCGAGCACGCCCGCGAGAACCTGCCGGTGGTTCAGCCGGATCGTGAAGTTCGTAAAACCGAGCGCGTTCAAGGCGTCGCCCGCCGCCGCGCAGATTTCCGCCTCGACGATCATCGAGCGCGAGCCGATGGCGTCCACGTCGCATTGATAAAATTCGCGGAAGCGTCCGCGCGCGGGACGATCCGCACGCCAGACGGGTTGAATCTGGTAGCGCTTGAAAAACTTCGGCAACTTGTCGCCGTACTCCGCGACGACGCGCGCAAGCGGCACCGTCAGGTCGTAGCGCAAGGCGAGATCAGCCTCGCCCGTCTTCTCGTGCTCGCCGCGCTTGAGGATTTTGAAGATGAGCTGGTTGCCCTCTTCGCCGTACTTGCCCGTCAAGGTCTCGATGTTCTCGACCGCGGGCGTCTCCAGCGGCTCGAAGCCGTAACGCTCGTACACCTCTCGTATGACGCGCATCACATACTCGCGCCGCCTCACGTCGGCGGGCAGAAAGTCGCGCATACCTCTGGCGGGTTGTGTGCTGACAGCCATTTTGGAGCCTTGCAGGAGTTTCGCGCCGCACGTCGGCGTGCGTTAAATCACCTGAAAATCGAGAAGCCGAAGTAGAACAAGTTCGAGTCGAAGCCGGGATTGATGGGAGCGCGGTAGCCGTTCGACAGGTGGTGATACTTATAGCCGAAGGTGTAAGCCCGCCGCTCGCCGGTCAAGACCTGCACGCCGCCGCCGAAGTCCGCGGTGAAGTTGAAGTGCGCGCCGCGCCGGTTCGGCTCCACCGTGCTGCGCTCGTCCGGCACGGGCTGTGTGTAATAGAGAAAGCCGCCGCTCGTCGCCGCGAAGGGCTGCACGCGTTTGCGCCGGCGGAAGTTGACCTGGAAGCCGATGGGTGTGAGGCCGGCAGCGTAGACGGTTTGGCGATCCTGCTCCAGATGAAAGATGTTCGGCGGCGTCTGTGGCACGAAGCGGGAACGCTCGTAGCTCAGGAGCGCGAGCGGCACGGCGTCAATCGTGTACTTGAAAGCCATCCCGTTGCCCGCCGCCAACACGCGCGCGTAGCGAAACGCCACCAGGCCGAAGCGCGCGTTCTCAGACTTGCCGATCAGCGTCGGCGAGTCGAACGACCCGCCGCCCCACACGCCGAACTCGTTCATCCCCTTCTCCAACGCGAACGGCGTTGACGGAGAGGCGGCAGACCTCGCGTCGCGCGCAGACGCTTCGCCCGCCCCGACGCGGCGCGCGTCAGTCTGTCCCGACACGGCGAGCGCGCCTGAGAGTATCAAGAGCAGCGAGCCGACGATCTTTTTCATGACGATCTTCTTCATCAAGAGCCTTCCCGTCATGAGCCGTGCGGGGCGCGCGCCCGCGCTAAGCGTTGGCGGCGTCCTCTTCCTTGTACTCCTTCGTGTACCCGACGTAGTTCTTCCAGAACTGCGCGAGGCCGTTGACCTCTTCGTCGGTGAGCTGGCGCTTGACGCGCGCGGGCACGCCGATGACGAGCGAGCGCGGCGGCACAATCGTGCCGGGCGAGACGAGCGCGCCCGCCGCGACGATGGACTGTGCGCCGATGCGCGCGTCGTCCATCACGATTGATCCCATGCCGACGAGACAGCCGCGCTCGACGTGGCAGCCGTGCAGCGTGACGTTGTGCCCCACCGTCACCTCGTCTTCCAGGACGGTGGCGTGCGTGCCGTTCGAGACGTGGATCACCGTGCCGTCCTGAATGTTGGTGCGGTCGCCGATGCGTATGTGGAACACGTCGCCGCGCACGACCGCCTTGAACCAGACGGACGACTCTTCGCCGATCACGACGTCGCCGATCACTTCGGCGCTCTCGGCGACGTAAGCCGTCGGGTGAATCTGCGGGTGCTTGCCTTTGAATGGTCGGATCATGATAGCGCCGCTCGCCTAGTTATTCAGAATGAAAAACCGTCTGCGGTTGAAGGTCAAAACGGTAGCACGAACGAGGGCGAAAGGTAAAAGCACGCGCCGCGCGTGATCCTTCGTCGCGAGAGTTTGCGCGTTAGCTATTGGGGACGGGGGAGAGACGCCTCGGCGTGCGCCGAACGGTGGGTGGGCGCACGCCGAGGCCGGGCGGAAGCCTCTGGAGGTTTTAAGGATTATGACGCGCAGACAGACACGACGCATCAAGATCGCAAGCACCGTAGTCGTCATCACGCTGGGGCTGTTGTCGGCGGCGAACACATACACGTTCGGCTGGCGACCCGTCGTCGGCGCGCGGGTGCGACCGCTGACGAACCGCACGTTCGAGCGCACGGAAGCGCGGCGCGAGCGCGGTCGCTATCTCGTCGAAGGCGTGGCGCACTGTTTCGCCTGCCACGCGCCGCGCGACGAGGCTTCGCCCTACGCCGCGCCGCGCGCGGGCGAGGAGGGGGCGGGCAGAGTCTTGCCGTCCGAGAAGTATGGCCAAGTGGTCGCGCCCAACCTCACGCCCGACGTGGAGACGGGCGCGGGCGCGTGGAGCGACGACGCGCTGGCGCGCGCCATCCGCGAGGGCGTGGGGCACGACGGGCGCGCGCTCTTTCCCCTGATGCCTTACCGGAATCTGCGGCAACTCTCGGACGAAGACACAGCTTCCGTCGTCGTCTTCCTGCGCAGCCTGCCGCCCCGGCGCAACGCGCTGCCGCCGACCGAGATCAACTTCCCCGTCAACTTACTGATCAAGAGCGCGCCGGAGCCCGTCGACGCGCCGGTCGTGCCGCCGGACATGAACGATGCGGTCGCGCGCGGGGCATACCTCGTGCGCCTCGCCAACTGCGCGCTGTGCCATTCGCAGCTCGACCGGAACGGGCTGCCGATGAAAGGGATGGAGTTCGCGGGCGGGAAGCAGTTCAAGACCGCGTCGGGCCGTGTGATCGTCTCGCCCAACCTCACGCCGGACGCTTCGGGCATCTCCTATTACGACGAACAGATGTTCGTGCGCGCGCTGCGCACGGGGCAGGTCGGCGCGCGCCGGCTCGACCCCGAAATGCCCTGGGGCTACTTCCGCCACATGTCGGACGAAGACCTCAAAGCGATCTTCGCCTACCTGCGCACGCTCAAACCCGTCCGCCACCGCGTCGCCGACAACGACGCGGGCGTCGGCGAGTGAATCGCCCCGGCTCGCTGCGCGCCAGTTGGGGCTCGCGCGCAACGAGGTAGGGGCGAAACGAAAGCGGCGCGCAGATCAACTGATCCTCGCGCCGCTTTCAACTTTAACGCGCGCGTTCGCGTGAGGCATCATTAGATAGGTTGATTCTCTTTGGTGATTCTGATCAGAAAGCGCAGCGCCTCGTTGACCGCTTCCGCATCCGGGAATACTTCCGCCACGTCAGGCTCCAAGCGAATCACGTCGCCGAAACTTTTCCGCCCCCGACCCAGCTTCCGCACCCGTAAGCTTCGCAAATCATACTCAGGGCGAAGCTCATCATTCGTGTCTGTCTCAGCCTGCTTCATATGCTTCTTGCTCACTTCTGGTTACTTCTCTAGCACTAATCAACCGAACAGAATCATCCCGCCCGTGTATGAGACGATTAACAGTCGTCTCTGCCGCGACTCTCCGATAATCATATACCGATGCTCATCAACGGAATGATCGGGGTCGTAGAAGTCAACGTACAGCGGGTCATCGAAGACGGTCTTTGCCTCTTCAAAAGAGACATCATGTTTAGCGAGATTGGCTGCTGCCTTTTCTTTATCCCACTCGAATTCCATCAACGACAGCATAACATCGGCTCTCTGGATTGTGAGGTTTAGATAGAGAAAGATGCCTAACACCCGGCATCACCCGCTCGCAAGATTGATTTACATAAGAGTCGTCGTGTCGCGGGTCGGGTGCGTGCGTTGTTAGACGTTGCTTCGGTTTTACCCTGCCCTCAATCGACATCAGCTCGGGGCCGCTATTTCTTCTTCCTGAGCTTGACATGAATCTGGGTCAACATGTCAGACCCTATGTAGAGCTTTATCTCGTACGGGTCATACCCCTCCGCCGACACCCTGAAGGTGTAATCCCCATAAGGTATGTCTTTGATCGAATACTCCCCATCCTCTTTTGCTTTCGTGCTCAGCCGGACGGATCGCAGGCGGGCATTGCTCTGATCGCCTGTCAGTTCCACCGTGGCGCCGGGGAGCCCGCTGGTATCTGAATCGGCAAAGATGAACCCGTTCATCCAACTGCGGCCAGACTGTGCCGCGACCGTCCCCGTGAGCAACGAGAGACTAATCGCGAACTGCGCCAGCCGCATGGGTAATGTTGTTGATGTCTTCATGGTTATCTTACTCCTCACCTTGCTTCCCGGATTCTATCTACACGGATCGCACTCTTCAGCTCCGATCAACCTCTCACGCCCGGCATCACCCGCCGCCCCTCTTCAACTATCACGAGCGGCACGCAACAGGGGCGTCGGGTGTATGCCCTTGTTGGGCGGCGATAGTGGCAGAACAATACGCCCCCCGGCTCGACGCCACGCCGAGCCGGCGCAGTCCACCACCGAGACTTTCGCTGCCCGTCTGCTTAGCCCCGACACACGGCGACGCGCCGGAGCCGGTTCAACTCGACTTCCGCCTCAGCAGGATGGCAGCCGTAGCGGCGGCCGCGCCCGCGGCCGCGCCGCCCGTCACGGCCGGGTTGTCATGCCCCAACAGGAGGCGCTGGGCGGCGTACATGACGACCGCGATCACGACCGCGATGAGGACAATCAGCGCGAACGTTTTGACAGGCGTTCGCCGAAGCTCGGACTCGCTCATATGGCCTCCTGAATTCTGTCATGAGTAGGTAACAGCCTAACCCCCGATATCACCCGCGCCCACAACGAACTTACATGAGAGACTTCATAATGGGGCGTCGTTCGCGCGGTGTTTATTTCGGAAGAGCCCAATCGGCCAGGAACTCTACGTCATAGTTCCCCCGCACCGCGTTCTCTTGCCGCTTCTTCCTGAAGTCGGGGTCTGTGGGCTTCGCCGTCTTGAACAGCTCGACCCTGTCTTTGAAAGAGCGCTCGAAGCCGCCCGGCGTCATCGTCAGCAGAATTCTGGCGGGAACTTTTCCGTGGTTCCCTTGTGCGTGCGGCGTCCCCCGCGGGATCAAGACGTAGGAACCGGCAGGGTATTCAGAAGTGCTGCCGTTAAGGTTAACGGTCAACACCCCGTCCAGCACGTAGAAGGCTTCGTCCGTATGGTTGTGCCGGTGCAAATTCGTGTGGTAGCCGGGCATCTCTTTTAACTCGACCAGCGACCACGCCCCGTTGGTCTCCTCGCTGGAGACTAAAAACCTCGCTGCCCCTGCGTCATAGGTTAGTTCACCCGGTTCGCCGGACTTGAGCGCGACGAGTTTGGGCCTGTTCGGATCTCCCTCGGGCTGGGACTGTTCAGGCTTTGTTTGAGTCTTTGATAACCGTTCAAAGCCGAAGAACAGCGCGGGAACGAGGAGCGCAAACAAGAGTAGTTTCTTCATGACTCTCCCAATCTTCTATGGCATAGACGCGTGCCCCGTCACACTCTTACGTCACGTGGCGAAGCGACATAACGCCCGGTATCACCCGTCCACGGTACAGATAAGCGGTGCTACGAAACTTTCGCCTTCTCGCGGGCGACGAGAACGCGGCGCAGGATTTTGCCGGAAGGCGACTTCGGTATCTGCCCGATCAGCTCGACGCGGCGCAGCTTCTTGTGCGGCGCGACGTGCGCGGCGACGAATGACATCAACTCGGCGCAGGAGGTCGCCGCGTGATCCGGTTTGAGCACAACGTATGCCTTGGGCACTTCGCCCGCCTCTTCGTCCGGCGCGGGGATGACGGCGCAGTCCGCAACCGAAGGGTGCGTGAGTAACAACGCTTCGAGCTCGGCGGGCGCGACCTGAAAGCCCTTGTACTTGATCAGCTCCTTCTTGCGATCCACGATGAAGAAGTGAGAGTCCACGTCGGCGTAGCCGATGTCGCCCGTGTGCAGCCAGCCTTCCGCGTCAATCGTCGCTTGCGTCGCTTCGGGCCGGTTCAGATAGCCCTTCATCACCTGCGGCCCGCGCACGCAGATTTCGCCCTCCTGATTTTCACCCAGCTCCGCGCCCGTCTCGATGTCGATGATCTTGCAGTCGGTGTTCGGCACGGGCAGACCCACCGATCCGAGTTTGACCCGCCCCGGATCGTGCGGAGCCATGTGCGTCGCCGGCCCCGTCTCGGTCATGCCGTAGCCCTGCATGACGAGGCAGCCCAGGCGCTCCGATACTGCGCCCGCGAGTCTCTCGCCCAGAGGTGCGGCGGCGGAGAAGACCGTGTGCAGGTGTGACAGATCGTAGTGCGCGACCGACGGGTGCTTCGCTAGCGCCAACATGATCGGCGGGACGACGTGCGCCATCGTCACGCGGAAGGTGTCGAGCGCGCCGAGCAGCGTCTCAAGCTCGAAGCGCGGCAGCACGACGATGGTCGCGCCCTGCGAAAGGCCGAAGTTCATGATCACGGTGATGCCGTAGATGTGAAACATCGGCAGCACGCAGACGAGCGTGTCCGTGCCCGCGCAATGACCCGTGCCCTCGATCTGCCGCAGGTTCGCCACGATGTTGTAGTGCGTCAGCATGACGCCCTTCGACTCGCCCGTCGTCCCGCTCGAATACGGCAGCGCGACCAAATCCTCGTGCACGTCGATCTCGACTTCCGGCACATCACCGTCGCCCGCGTACAACTCCGCGAACGGCGTCGCGCCCTCCGCCTCGCCGAAGACGAACAGCTCACGCAAGGATAGTTGCGCGCAAGCTTCCCGCGCGCGCTCGACCGACGCGGGCGCGACGACGAGATACCTGGCGCGCGAGTCGGCGAGTTGCTTGGCGACTTCCTCTGCGGTGCAGAGCGGGTTGAGCGTGGTGACAACGCCGCCTAAGAGCGCAGCGGCGTGGAAGGCGACCGGATATTCGACCGTGTTCGGGCTAAAAATCGCGAGCACGTCGCCCTTGACGAAGCCGCGCGCGTTGAGCGACGAGGCGACGAGGCGCACGCTCTCCGCGAGCGCTGCATAACTCACGGCGCGACCCGTAACGCCGTCAATCAGCGCGGGCTTGTCTTTCAGCTCGCGTGCGCGCGACAACACGAACGGCGTTAGAGGGATTTCGGGGACGGAGACTTCGGGGTAGGAGCCGTGGAAAATCATGCGCGGCATCGTAAATCGAAAACCGTGAATCGTAAATCGAAAATCGTGAATCAGGGCTAAGCGAAGCTCTAGCTGAAGGAGCATCTAGCTCAGCATGACGGCGCTCTCTGCGGTTGACGGTTGACGATTGACGATTGACGATTCACGGCTTTATCCGGTACGCCCGCCCCTTCCAGACGACGACGACTTCGCCGCCGAGCGCGTCGGCGATGCGACCGATCTCCGGCTCGTCGGCGACGAGCGCGCGGTACTGCTCGGAGTTGCGGCGGACGTTGGCCGTCGCCTGCGACGAGTTGTAGGCCGTGTCGATCCAGGCGTTGCCCTCGCGGCGGAACTTGCGCCCGCCCGCGCTGCGCGTCTCGACGGAAGGCTTGGCGAGCGCGGCATCAGACTTCTTCTCCTCGTCGCGCGCAGCTTCGCTCTTCTGCCGCGCACGCTTCGCCTCGGCTTTCGCGCCGGGCGTCTCGGTGGCCGGTTCGGGGCGCAGCGCCGTGCGGTTCGCGGTGCGCTCTTCCGTCGCGCCACTGCCGCCCGATCCCGTGCCGCGTTCGCCCGCCCTGCGCGATGCCCTCGTCCCGGCTCGATCCTCCGACTCGGCTGTCTTGTCCTTCGGCGCTTCCTTCGCGACCTTGACCTCGTCGGCGTCCGAGACGGGTGGCGGCACGGGCATGGGCGTCGGCACGGGCGTCGGCATCGCCATCTGCGTGGGCGCGGCGGACGTGGCAGGCGGGGGCACGTATTGCTGTTGTTCGATGGGTTGCTGCTGCCGCTGTGCGGGGACACTCTGCGCACCAGCGCCCGCGACTGCGTTCGCGACATCACTGCCCGCCTGCGCCTGCTTCGGATCGTCCGTCGCCGCCGGCACGTTTCGCGTCTCCGCCGCCGCCTGCGCGTTTCGTGAATCGGACGCCGCTTCGCGCGTCGTGGAAACTTCCGTGGCCGGCGTTTGTGGTGCGGGCTGCCCCGCGACCGTCGTCGCGTGGTTCTCGTCCTGCTTCGCCACGCCATTCGCGCCAGCCGATGCCGGCTCCATGTTTTGTTGCGCCATGTCGGCCGCGCCCGGTCGCGGCACGCTCTTCAACAGAATGAGTGCGACGACGCCGACGCCGAGCAGCGCCACGACCGGCATCGCATAGCGCCACACGCGCGGCGCGAACAACGCCGCCACGCGTTCGCGCCAAGACGCGACGGACGGCTGCACCGCGACCGGCGCGCGCTCTTCTCGTGCGACCGCGACACCCGCAGCGAGCGCGACCTGCGTGGCGACGCGGCGGCACTCGTCGCAGTCCGCAAGGTGCGCCGCGTAGCGAGCGCGCGACGCGTCGGGCAGCGCGTGCTCGGCGAAGGCCGCCAGCTCGTCGGCGTCGAGGTGCGCGCCCCGTTCGGCGGCAGAAGCACCGGCGAGCGCATCGCGCAAAGGATCGCGCCCGCCGCCCGTCGCGCGCCAAGCATCGTCCCGCCGCGCGCGACCGCGCAGCAACGCATCCATTTCAGTGTCGAACTCAGACTTCATCTTCGGTGTCGAACTTAAGACTCAAACGAAAGCTTCTGCTTCAACCTCGCGCGCAGACTCTTTGCGCGCCGTTTCTAGAACGCGCCACGTCGCACGATCTTGCGCGAACGCGTCGCCCTCCACGCGCGACTCACGCGTCGCTTCATTCGTACAGCTCCTCTCGCTGCTCGGCTGAAGTTTCGACGGCGAGCAGGCGCGAGAGATCGACGTCGGCGTGCTCGGCAGAGGCGGCGAAGGCGCGGTGGCATTCCTCTTTTGTCCAGCCAAACTCCTTCGTCAGAATCTGCTCGACGCGCTCGCGCAGCTCCGCGTGCAGGCGCGTCAGACGGCGGCTCGCCGTCGCCTCGTGGACGCCGAGCACCGCGCCCGCCTCGCGTAGGCGCAGCCCGTCGAAGTAGTAGAGCTTGACGAGAAGCCTGTCTTCGGCGGGCAGCTCGCCAAAGACGCGAGCGAGCGCGCCGTGCAGCGCGCGCGTCGCTTCCGTCTGCGCCAGCGCGGCCTCTGGGTCGGGCGACGACGCGACTTGAAAACCGCCCTCGCCGGGCGCGGGCTCGTGCGCGATGCGATCAAAGTCGGCATCCTCCTCGGTCTGCACGAGCCGCGAAGTCTTGCGGTGTCGATCCACGGCGAGCTGTCCGACGACGGCGCGCAGCCAGCCGCCCAGACTCCCGCAGCCCGAATAGTAAGCGAGCTTGCCCGCCGCCTGTCCCGCCGCGTTCGCGCGCAGCCCGTGCAGCTCAGCCCAGATCGACTGCGCCAGCTCCTCCGCCGCGTCCTCGCTCGCGCTCGCGCCGCGCGCGGCGGACTGGACGGTCGCATGGAAACTGTTGATCAGATCGTCCCACGCGCGCGCGTCGCCGCGCTCGCAGGCGACGACGAGACAGAGGTCGTCGGCACGCAGCGCATCGGCGAACTTCGCGACCGCGCCAGCCCCCGCTTCCGGGTCGTCGCGCAGGACGTACTTCTCGACGACCGCACGCACGCGCGGGCTGAGCACGTCGGCGTCGAGCCCGCGCGGATCGGTCGCGCGCGCGATGAGTCGCGCCGCGCCATCGCGCACCGTCCGCCCCAGCTCTGCCGCCGTCAAGCCCATCTCTAAACTCTGATGCCCCATCCGCGGGCGGCGGTATGCTATCACAAAGGATGAAGGATGAAGGATGAAGTGAAGGCGTCAGCGACTCGGCGATTAGCGTTGGCACGACGGGTCGGCTTAAAATAACTGTGCGAAGAATGACGGTGAGATTTGAATGCGAGGCTCGACCAGCCGCGCTTTCATCCTTCATCCTTCATCCTTCATCCTTTTGCTTATGCTTCGCGTCACCGAAATCTTCCGCTCCGTCCAGGGCGAGTCCACGCACGCCGGGCGACCTTGTGCGTTCGTGCGCCTGACGGGTTGCCCGATGCGCTGCGTGTGGTGCGATAGCGAGTACACGTTCACGGGCGGCGCTTCGATGACGTTGGACGAAGTGCTCGCGCAGGTGCGCGCCTACGGCTGTCGGCTCGTCGAGGTGACGGGCGGCGAGCCGCTCGTGCAACGCGAGGCGTTCACGTTGATCGAAAGGCTGTGCGACGAAGATTACGAAGTCCTCATCGAGACGGGCGGTTACGTCTCGACCGAGAAGGTTGACGAGCGCGCCAAGATCATCCTCGACGTGAAGTGTCCGCTGTCGGGCGAGGAGGGGCGCAACCACTGGCCGAACCTGGAGCGGCTGCGCACGGACAAGGACGAGATCAAGTTTGTCGTCGCCGGTCGGGAAGACTGGGATTACGCCCGCGAAGTGATCGCGCGCTACGACCTCGAACGACGCGTGCACGCCGTCCTGATCTCGCCCGTCTGGGGCGCGGTTGACTTGCAGCAACTCGCCGACTGGATCAGTTCGAGCGGCCTGGACGTGCGGATGCAGTTGCAGATGCACAAACAAATCTGGGGCGCGGAGGCGCGAGGAGTATGAAGATGTCAGATGCTAGATGTCAGATGCTAGATGTCAGATGCTGGTGAGAAACTGACATCCAGCATCTGACATCTGACATCTGACATCTCGTTCTTATGGGCGGCTTCGACGAAAAAGCTTTCGACAGTCCGGCGGATGACGGCGGCGGCGACGATGCAGCGCGCGGCGACGAGATTTCCAATCCGGCACCCGGCACCCGACACCCGACACCCACTCTCGCCATCTGCCTCGTCTCCGGCGGGATGGATTCGTGCGTGACGGCGGCGCTGGCTCGTGAGGAGAATGAAGAACTAGCGTTTCTACACGTCTCCTACGGGCAGCGGACGCAAGAACGTGAGCGTCGCGCGTTCGATGAGTTGGCGGACTTCTACGGCGTGAGGCAGAGGCTCGTCGCGTCGTTCGACTATCTGGCGCGCATCGGCGGATCGTCTCTGACGGACAGCGCGATCCCCGTCGCGGAAGCCGATCTCTCCGCGCGCGCGATCCCTTCGAGCTACGTGCCGTTTCGCAACGCGCACTTGCTCGCCGTCGCGACGAGTTGGGCGGAAGTGACGGGCGCGGGGCGCATCTACATCGGCGCGGTGGCGGAGGATTCTTCGGGCTACCCCGACTGCCGACCGGAATTTTACGAAGCCTTCGGGCGCGTGATCGAAGTCGGGACGAAGCCGGAGACGCGCGTCGAGATACGAACGCCGGTCATCAACCTGATGAAGGCGGAGATCGTGCGGCGCGGCGTCGAGTTGGGCGCGCCGCTCGGGCTCACCTGGTCTTGCTACCGGGCGGAGGAACGGGCGTGCGGTCGCTGCGACTCGTGCGCGCTGCGCCTGCGCGCGTTTCACCGGGCGGGCGTCGTTGACCCCATCCCTTATGCCTGAAAGAGCAGTTTGTGTGTGCCGTCGTCACAGACGGCTAAAGGTGACAACCGGGGCGCGTGCCGTCGCATCTTAAGTGGCGGCTGTGCTTGATCGTTACCCCCGACCGGATTAGACTCTCCCGCAATCTGAAGGAAAATTTTATGAGGAGACCCTCAATGACTCGCACGAAAAGCTTGCTCCGCTTCGCCGCCCTCCTGTCGCTCGTCGCCGCGTCCGCCGTCGCCACGTCCGCTCAGGTCATGGCCGTCTCAGGCAAGGTTTCACTCAAGAAGGCTGACGGCACGGTCGCCCCGCTGCCCGGTGCGGTCGTCAAGTTCTACCGCACCGACATCAAGGCGGAGTACGAAGTCAAGACCGACAAGAGTGGGAACTTCGTCTACGCGGGCATCCCGCTCGTCGGCATCTTCACCGTCGTCGTCAGCGGCCCCGGCGCGGCACCCGTCTACCGAGGCAACTTCA
Source organism: Pyrinomonadaceae bacterium (assembly GCA_045807785.1). Lineage (GTDB taxonomy): Bacteria > Acidobacteriota > Blastocatellia > Pyrinomonadales > Pyrinomonadaceae > JAIVGV01. The sequence continues at coordinate 5,621 of JBJMGS010000405.1, read as the reverse complement.
GGCCGACGCAGAGCCCCGAGAACAACTTTGTGCTCGAAGAGGGTGACGGCAAGGTGCTCACGCTCGCCGACGTCGCCACGCTCGAAGCGATGCGCAGCAAGCCGGGGTCTGCGGCCGGAGCCTCTAGTGGGGCGAGCGCCGCCGATACCGCAGCGGCGAAGAAGAAGGCCGACGAGTTGATGGCGGAGCGCAAGCGCATCGAGGCGGAGAACGCCAAGGCGGCGGAGGTTAACGCCAAGGCGCCCGACATCCTCAAGGCGGGCAACGAGGCCTTCACCGCGAAGAACTGGGACGCCGCCATCGCCAAGTACGAAGAGGGCATCACGCTGCTGCCCGAAGACCCGGTCTTTTATCGCAACAAATCCGTCGCCCTGTTCTCGCGCGGGCGAGACAAGTACAACGCCGCCATCAAGGCCAGACCCAGCGACAAGGCAGGACTCGACGCCGCCCGCGCAGACATGCAGGCTTCGACCGAGTCGGCGGAGAAGGCCGTCGCCGCCCAGCGCGCTAAAGGCAACGGCGGCGCCGCCGCCCCCGGTGCGGCTCCCGCTACCGGACAGCCGAACAAGGAGCTCGATCTCCTCAGCACGCGCGCCGAGGCGTACCGCCTCGCACTGACCACGAACTCCTCGGTCGATAACGACGCGGCGGCCAAGGCGATTCAGGAGTACATCGACGCCGAGCCGGATCAGACGAAGAAGGATTCGACGCAGGCGAGCCTCGGCGACGCACTCCGTTTCGCGGGCAAGTACGACGAGTCGATTGCCAAGTTCCGCGAGATTCTCGCGAAGAATCCGAACAACCTCGACGCGCAGTTCGGTCTCGGTATCGCGCTCGCTTCCAAGTCCGGCACGGGCGACCCCGACCCGACGCTCGTCACGCAGGCGCGCGACGCGCTCAAGCAGTTCGTCGGCAAAGCGCCCGACACGAACCCGCGCAAGCAGGAAGCCACAGAGATGGTCACTTACCTCGACCAGACGCTCGAAGGCTTCAAGGCGAGCAAGGAGGCCGACTCGAAGCCGAAGACGCCCACGCGCCGCAAACCGTAAAGCTCAAACATTAACCGCACAGGAGCCGCGACCGTAAACCCGGTCGCGGCTCTTTTTTTCGGTCAGAAAGCCTACCGCATAATCATCTTGACAGTTCTGCGCCGGAAACAGTAACATGCTTTTGCCAACGATGTTTGTCATCGTTGCCTTCATGACAACACAAGGGCAGTCATCCCGTCGTCGCGCTTTCAGCTTTAGCCCCTTGCCCACCCTCCGGTTCTCTTCCAGAGCAGCATCCTGACCCCTTGAGATAACTCGCAGCATGTCCGCAAAACTTGGCGAAATCCTCGTCCGCGAAAATCTCCTGACGCCGCAGCAGTTGCGCGAGGCGCTCGACTACCAGCGCGAGCACGGCGGGCGGCTCGGCTTCAATCTAGTGAAGCTCGGTCTGGTCTCGGACGACATGGTGACGGCGGTGCTCTCGCGCCAGTACGGCGTCCCCTCCGTCAACCTCGACCTCTTCGAGGTGGACGCGGGCGTGCTCAGGCTGATCCCGCGCGAGGTGGCGGAGAAGTATTCGGTGCTGCCGCTCTCGCGCGTCGGGGCGACCCTGACGCTGGCGATGGTCGATCCCACCAATGTCTTCGCCATGGACGATATCAAGTTCATGACCGGCCTGAACATCGAGCCGGTCGTCGTCTCCGAGGCGGGCGTGCAGGAAGCCATCGATCAGTACTACGCGCAGACGCGCGAGATCGAGCTGGCGACGATGGTCGAGGCGGCGCTCTCTGGCTCGAACGGCAACGGCAACAGCCTATCGTCAGGCGGCTTCCAGATGGGCGCCGACTCCGTCTCGCTCGACCACCTCGATTTCGACGAGGGCGCGGGCAACGACGTCCAGGTCATTGATGAGGACGACGAGATCGACGTGACGAGCCTCGCGCGTATGAGCGAGGACGCCCCCGTCGTCCGCCTCGTCAACGTGCTGCTCGTGGACGCGCTCGGGCGCGGGGCTTCCGACATCCACATCGAGCCCTACGAGAAAGACCTCCGCATCCGCTTCCGCATCGACGGCGTGCTCTACGACGTGATGCACCCGCCGATGCGCTTGCGCGACGCCCTCATCTCGCGCATCAAGATCATGTCGAAACTCGACATCTCCGAGAAGCGCCTGCCGCAGGACGGTCGCATCAAGATCAAGCTCAAGGCCGACGGCAAGTCGCGCGAGCTGGACTTCCGCGTCTCGACGCTCCCGACGCTCTTCGGCGAGAAGGTCGTCATGCGCCTCCTGGACAAAGAGAAGCTCATGCTCGACATGACGAAGCTCGGCTTCGAGGCGGAGTCTCTGGAGAAGTTCAAGCGCAACATCTCGAAGCCTTACGGCATGGTCCTGGTCACGGGCCCCACGGGATCGGGTAAGACCAACACGCTCTACTCCGCTTTGCAGGCGCTGAACACGACCGAGACGAACATCATGACGGCGGAAGACCCTGTCGAGTTCAACCTCATCGGCGTCAACCAGGTGCAGATGAAGGAGCAGATCGGTCTGAACTTCGCTGCCGCGCTGCGTTCCTTCCTGCGCCAGGACCCGAACATCATCCTCGTCGGCGAAATCCGCGACTTCGAGACCGCCGAGATCGCCATCAAAGCTGCGCTCACCGGCCACATGGTTCTCTCCACCCTCCACACGAACGACGCACCCTCCACCATCTCCCGCCTGATGAACATGGGCATCGAGCCCTTCCTCGTCGCGACCTCGGTCAACCTCATTCAGGCGCAGCGGCTCATCCGCCGTGTCTGCTCGGAGTGCAAGGCGGAAGCGCCGACTCCGCCGGAAGCCCTCACCGAAGTCGGCTTCACGAAAGAAGAGGCGAAGTCAGTCAAGATTTACAAGGGACGGGGCTGCGCCAAGTGCAACAACACGGGTTACAAGGGGCGCGTCGGTCTCTACGAAGTGATGGAGATCACGGACGACATCCGCGAACTGATCCTGATCGGCGCGTCGGCTCTGGAACTACGCAAGCGCGCCGTCGAGCAGGGGATGCTCACCCTGCGCCAGTCAGGTCTGATGAAGATCAAGAACGGGATCACGACCATCGAAGAGGTCGTGCGCGAGACGGTCGCGTGAGAGGGAGCCTGCATATGTTTCGTGCCTTAGTCCTATCGCTGATTATCCTCGTCACGGTCGCGACGATGCTGCCGGTCGGCGAGACGCTGGTCGAAGCCGCGCGCCGCGCCGTCGCGACTCAAGGTAGCAGCCCGCGCCGCCACTCGCGCGCCTGGTGGCGCCGACACCGCGCGCACTTGCGCCGTCAGCGTGCGCTCGCCGCGCAACGCCGACGCCGTCGCTGGACGCTGCGTCGCCGCGCGCAAGCGGCGCAAACCCACCCGGCGGGCATCACGCTGCCCGAGGCGCTCAAGCCCGCCGAGATCGCCAGCGCGTCGCCTTCGAGTTTCAGTTCCATCGCCGACATCGAGGCGGAAGTCGCCGCGACGCCGCAACTCCTCGACGCGCCGCAGTTCGCCCCGCTCCAACAACTCTCGGCGGCGCAACTCTCGACGCCCGCACCGACACAGATCGCGCGCGTCTCGACGGCGAACACGCCGACGCCGCAGCTCGCGCACGCGCCGCAGCGGGTTTCCCCGAAGGCGAACGCGCCCAGGTCGGAAGCCTCGAACAACGCCATCGCGTCGCAGCCATTCGTGCCCTCGTTCAACCCTTCGCCGCTGCCGTCCTTGCTCGCGCGCGTGCCCGGCGCCGCGCCGCTCGTTAAGTCTTCTGTGGGCCTGACCGCGCTCGCGGGCGCGCGCAAGTTTTCGCCGCTGCCCGCGCCGCGCAACTGGCAGAACCTCTCCTCGACGCTCGGCGGCGAGTTCAAGTTCTCCCTGCGCGAGGCCGACAACCGCCCGGCGGGCGTCGCCGTCTGGTCGCGCGTCTCGCTCGCCGCGAACGCCGTCGCCGACCGGCGCAACCGCTCGCTCGCGGGCGTCTCGCACGCAAGCCTGCGCCGCACCGTCATCGACCGGATGATTGTGGAGGGCGGCTGGGTCGTCAACGACTTCGAGCGCGACATCGCGGGGCAGAAGGTGTTCGTCGTCGTCGCGCAGAGCGAGGGCACGGGCGGCGCGCGCCGCTTCTGGACGTACTACTTCGTCGAGGTCGAAGGGCAGCTCTTCAGCCTCGCGACGACCGTGCCCAACGAGTTCGCCGACGCCGTCGCGGGCGAAGCCGAGCAGACCATCGCCGCGCTCGCCGCGCGCCGCCACGCCGCCGCGCAGAACTAACCCGACCGCAAAAACTTCCAACCTTCCCCAGAGACCTCGCGACCAAGACTGCCATGGCAACGAACGAATCGACCTTCGAACAGCAACTCTCGCTCTCCGATCTGCTCCGCAAGCTGATCGAGCTGGGCGGATCGGACTTGCACCTGACGACGAACACGCCGCCGCAGGTCAGGGTCCACGGCGAGCTGCGCCCGCTCGACGGCTACAAGGCGATGACCTCCGCCGACACCAAGCAGCTCGCCTACAGCGTCCTGACCGACGCGCAGAAGCACCGCTTCGAGGAGAGTCTGGAACTCGACTTCTCTTTCGGCGTGCGCGGCCTGTCGCGCTTCCGCGCCAACCTGTTCAACCAGCGCGGCGCAGTCGGCGCCGTCTTCCGCGCGATCCCTTACGAGATTAAGTCCTTCGAGACGCTCGGATTGCCCCCCGTCGTCTCGAAGCTGTGCGATAAGCCGCGCGGGCTGATCCTCGTGACCGGCCCTACCGGCTCCGGCAAATCGACGACGCTCGCCGCCATGCTCGACAAGATCAACCGCGAGCGGCACGAGCACATCGTGACCATCGAAGACCCCATCGAGTTTTTGCACAATCACAAGTCGTGCATCGTCAACCAGCGCGAGGTCGGCTCCGACACCAAAGGCTTCGCCGAAGCGCTGCGCACGGCGCTCCGTCAAGACCCGGACGTCGTGCTCGTCGGCGAAATGCGCGATCTGGAAACCATCGAGTCCGCCTTGAGAATCGCCGAGACGGGCCACTTAACTTTCGCCACGCTGCACACGAACAGTGCCGCCTCGACCATCAACCGCATCATCGACGTCTTCCCCTCGACGCAGCAGGCGCAGATCAGGGCGCAGCTCTCGCTCGTCCTCGAAGGCATCCTCTGCCAGTCGCTCTTGCCGAAGGCGACGGGCGGCGGGCGCGTCGCGTCGCTCGAAATCCTCGTCCCCAACAACGCCATCCGCAATCTCATCCGCGAGGACAAGGTGCACCAGATTTACTCGATGATGCAGACGGGGCAGGACAAGTACGGGATGCAGACCTTCAACCAGTCGCTCGCCACGCTCTATCACAAGCGGCTCATCACGCACGATCTGGCAATCCAGCGCTCGTCGAACCCGGACGAGCTGCGCGAGTTGATCGAGCACGGCGCGGGGATCAACGGGGGCGGCAACGGCAATCAGCCTCCCCGCCCCGGCGCGCACCCCTCTCCTTACGCACAGGCGCGACCCATCGGCGCACGACCCACAAGATAAATTGGGGACAGGGGTCGGGGGTCAGGGGTTGGGATAGAAAAAGACCACCTGACCTTTCTTCCCCGACCCCCCCCCCCGGGGCCCCAACCCCGGG
>JBJMGS010000404.1:0-3368 GCA_045807785.1 Pyrinomonadaceae bacterium | reverse complement strand
CGGGCTGGTCAAGGACGTCAACGACATCAAAAACATCGTGCTCGATTCGCGCGGCGGCACGCCGATTCGCGTGGGCGACGTGGCGACGGTCGAAGTCGGAAACGAGATCCGTCAGGGCGCAGTGACAAAGGACGGACAGGGCGAAGTCGTGACCGGCATCGTCCTGAAGCGCATCAACGAGAACACCAAGCAGGTCATCGAGCGGATCAAGGCCAAGGTCGCGGAGATCAACAAGTCGCTGCCGGAAGGCGTGAGCATCGTCGATTATTATGATCAAGCCGAGTTGGTCGATAACAGCATCCACACGGTCGTCGAGTCTTTGATCGAGGGCGAGGCGTTGGTGCTCGTGATTCTACTGCTGCTGCTCGGCGACTTCCGCGGCTCGCTCATCACCGCCGCCGCGATCCCGTTCTGTATGCTCGTCGCCTTTATCCTCATGTGGTATTCGGGGCTGTCTGCGAATCTCACTTCGCTCGGCGGGCTTGCGATCAGCATCGGGATGATGGTTGACGCGACGGTCGTGATGGTCGAGAACATCTACCGCCACCTGGAAGAGCACCGCGAACACTCCTTACAAGAAGCCGTGCTCGTCGCCGCGCAGGAGATCGGGCGTCCGATGTTCTTCGCGATCCTGATCGTCATCGCCGTCTTCATGCCCGTCTTCGCCCTGCAAGGCATCGAGGGCAAGCTGTTCAAGCCGCTCGCCTACGCCGTCACCTTCTCGATGATCGGCTCGATGATCATGGCGCTGTGCATCGCGCCGATGCTGTGCGCCATGTGGCTGCGCCTGAAGTCGGGCGAGGTGCGGGAAAATCCGATCATCAGATTCTTCAAAGGCATTTACGTTCCCGTCCTCAAGTGGACTATCGCCCATCGCTTTATCACGCTCGTCCTCGCCGCCGCGTTGCTCGCGTGGAGCGTCGCCGATGTCTTCATCATCGGCAGCGAGTTTCTGCCGACGATTGACGAGGGCAACATGCTCGTGCGTGCGACGATGCCCGCGAGCATCTCTCTGACGCGCGCGATGGAAATCTCTTCGCAGATCGAGAAGTCTCTGCGCGAGTTCCCCGAAGTCGAAACCGTCGTCGCCAAGATCGGTCGCGCCGAGTTAGGCGGCGACCCCGAGAGCGTCAGCAACGATGAGATGTACGTCCGCTTGAAACCCAAAGCGCAGTGGACGACCGCCGGGACGAAGGATGAATTAGTCGATGCCATGCGCCGACGCGTGGAAGGCTTCCCCGGCGTCGAGTTCAACTTTTCACAGGTCATCCAGACGCGCAATGATGAACTCATCTCCGGCATCAACGCGCAGATCGCCGTCAAGATTTTCGGTGAGGATCAGGAGACGCTGCGACAGATCGCCGAACAGGTTCGCGAAGCCATGTCACACGTTTCCGGTGGGAAAGATTTAGCAGTCGAACAGGTGGCGGGCGAAGAGCATCTGGAGATCGCGCTGGATCGCGACAAGCTGGCCCGCTACGGACTCAATATCGCCGACGTGCTCGAAGTCACCAAGATCGCCGTCGGCGGGGACGAGGCGACCGACGTGCTCGAAGGTCAGAGGCACTTCGCGATCTTCGTGCGTCTTAAAGAGGACTATCGCAATCAGGTTGAAAAGCTCAACGACATTCTGGTCACTGCCCCGGTGGGTGGGCGTGTGCCGCTCGGAGAGCTGGCGACGTTTCGACTCTCAAGCGGCGACGCGGTCGTTAGTCGCGAGAACGCCCTGCGCCGCGTCGTCGTCAAATGCAACGTGGCGGGGCGAGACATCGGCAGCTTCGTCCACGATTCGCAGGCGGCCGTCGCCGCCAACGTCAAGCTGCCGCCCGGATATTTCATCACGTGGGGCGGACAGTTCGAGAACGAGCAGCAGGCTGTGCGACGGCTGTTGATTGCGATCCCGATCTCTCTGTTACTCGTCTTCATCTTGATCTACGCCTGTTTTAATTCGCTGCGCAACACGCTGACGATCATCTTCAACATCCCCATCGCGCTCGCGGGCAGCACAATTCTCCTGCTGTTCTCAGGATTCCCGTTGAGTGTTCCCGCGCTGGTTGGATTCATCGCGGTCTTCGGCATCGCGGTGCAGAACGGGATGGTCATGGTCTCATACATCAACAAGCTGCGCGCCGGCGGCAAGGAGCTGCACGAAGCCGTGATCACGGGCGCGAGTGTCCGCCTGCGTGCCGAATTGTTGAGCGCGCTGATCGGCAGCATCAGTCTCATCCCGTTCATCATCTCGTCCGGGACGGGCGCTGAGATCGAGAAGCCGCTGGCGATTGTGGTGGTTGGGGGAATGCTGATGAGCCCGATCAAGATCGTGATTCTGCCGTCGGTGTACGAATGGGTGGAACGCAGCGCCGCCCGCAGAGCCGCACGGAAGGCTGGGACGGACGCAGATGGTGGCGACGGCGACGCCGGGCAGCTCCCACAGGAGGCTTGAGCAGGGAGCAGGGCGGGGGCCGATGGTGGCTTGGCGTTGGCGAAGACCCCGGCAGGACTTGCCCGACGACCCGGCACGCAAAACCGAGTCTCTTCGGGCTGCGCCAACGACGGAGGGCGCCGGTTGATCTTCAATCAACCGGCGCCCTCGCGACAATTATTGCCCGTGCCGTTTTTACTTCGACGCGCGGCTTTTGATCCGCTTACACGTATGCCGTCACAGGCGCGAGTAGGTGAGTCCGGTCTGACCCTGATACTTGCCGCCGCGGTCGTCGTAAGAAGTGGCGCAGTCTTCGTCCGACTCGAAGAAGATGACCTGCCCGATGCCTTCGTTGACGTACACGCGCAGAGGGAGGTCTGCCAGATTCGCCAGTTCGACGACGAGGCGACCCGTCCAGCCCGCTTCGAGCGGCGTGGTGTTGACCAGCAGCCCCGCGCGCGCGTAGGTGCTCTTGCCGAGCGCGATGCCGGTGACGGCGCGCGGCATCCTGAAGGTTTCGACCGTGACGCCGAGGGCGTAGGAGTGCGGCGGCATGAGGTAGTAGCGCGAGCCGTCGTCCGCCGTGCGCAGGGGCGGCTCGACGAGCGAGTCGGCGTCGAAGTGTTTGGGATCGATCTCCGTCCCGTGGATAGGCGAGAAGACGCGGAAGCCGTCGTCGGCGAGGCGCATGTCGTAGCCGTAAGAGGACGCGCCCGCCGAGATGATGCGTCGCCCGTCCACCTCGCGCACGAGCCCGGCGCTGAAGGGCTCGATCAGTGCGTGCTCTTCCGCCATGCGGCGAATCCAGCGATCCGATTTGACTGTCACTTCGTGGGGCGCTCCTGTCGGGTTTTGAGATTCCGCAGAGGCGACATCTTCCAACATCGCCGCGCCGCTGGCAAGCGTCGCCGGAAGAAGTGTGAAGGGGTCGCGCGGGTTGTTTTTG
>JBJMGS010000403.1:0-4000 GCA_045807785.1 Pyrinomonadaceae bacterium | reverse complement strand
CGAGAAAGAACTGCTCGATCTCGCCAACGCCCCCGACCCCGCGACGGCGCGGCGGGTTGCGGTACGGTCGCCTGCTGCACGAAGACCGTGCCGCCGTCGCCGCGACTCGGATCGACGAGCATCGCCGCGCCCTCACTTAAATAGAACTGCTGCTTGACGACGTTGAAAGCGGCGGCGGCGCGCTGTTCGGGCGTCGCTTGCGGGAAGCCGCCACGCCGTCGCGCCGTCGCGGGGTCGGGGGCGTTGGCGAGATCGAGCAGTTCTTTCTCGTTGAGCCGGTGACCCTGCGCGTCGAAATGCGCCGCGACGTCGCGCATGGGGCCTGTGAGCACGATGGCGCCTTTCAGTTTGCCCGCGTACTTGGTGCGCATCTCCGCCTCGTCCTTCGCGTCGATGTACACGACGTCGGCGGTGACGACGCCCGTCGAGGGCGACCACGCTTTCGGGTACGCGATGAGGGGAATCGCCTGCGGCTCGACGACTTCAGCCGAGAAGCGACGGAGCTGCCAGCCGCGACCGAACGTGCCCCACGGCTCGATGTGCGCGTTCTGCAAGCCAAACTTCGTGAGCTCGTCGCGCGTCCACTCGTTGGCGCGCTTCATGCCCGGCGAGCCGGTCAGGCGCGGCCCGATCACGTCCGACAGATACGAGAGCGTCTGCATGACCTGCGAGCGGTTCATGCCCTCGTCGATGATCTTGGCGACCGGATCGTTCGGATCGAGCGCGGGCTGTTGTTGACCCCCGCCGGCGGCGGGCGCGGGCGACGGCGCGGGGCTGGGCGTCGGCTGCTGCGCGAGCGCGAAGCCGAAGCTGTTGAGAACGAGCGAGCAGAAGAGGGCGGCGACGGCTGTGCGTCGAAGCATGGCGTGTGGGTCTCCTTCAGTTGTGATCTGTAACGAGCGGGCGGATAACTTCGAGCGAGCGGTGATTATACACGGCGCGCGGCAAAATGTTTCACCAGGACGAGAGACCCGACGCGTCGCGCGTCGCGCGCCCCTCATTTCACGCCTTCGACGAGGAACAGGTCTGTGAGCCGCCGGCCGTAGGTGTAAAAGTACGAGCGCGCGTCGGGCGTGATGACGATTTTGGAGACCGACGTGACGCCCGAAGGCTCGGAGGGCTTCAGCTCTTTCCAGAGTTCGCGCCGCCCGTCGGACACGTCCACGCGGTAAATCTTCGCCGAGATGCCCTGCGTGCTGGCGACGTAGAGGGAGCGTCCGTCGGCGCTCCAGCGGATCGCCGTCTCGCCCTCGGCGACGCCCGGCAGTGGGCGCGTCGCACCATTGTCGAACGAGTAGATCGCGACTTTGTGATCCGCGTCGTGTGTGAGGGCTAGCTTGCCGTCGGGGGAGATGAGGCGCAGCGTAGTACCTTCGGGCGTGAGCGGGCGCGGCGCGCCGCCCGCGAGGTCTTGCGCGTAGGAGCGTGTGTCGTGGCCGGACTCTTTCCCCTGGACGAGGATGCGCTTGCTGTCGGGGAACCACTCGGCGCCGAGGTAACTAATCGTCTCGCCCGTGAACCGACGCGGCTCTCCCGCGCCGAGCGGCAGCAGCACGAGCGGCGCGGGCACGGTGACGAGCGTGGACGCGGCCCACTTGCCGTCGGGCGAGAGCGAGAAGGGGATGCCGTCGCCGAGGCGCACCGCCGGGCGTCCGTCCGTCTGACGCAGATAGACGCCGTAGCGATCCCCGACCGCGCCGCCTTCTTCCGCGAAGAGGATCGTCTTCCCGTCGGCGCTCAAGTCGTACACTTCCGAGAAGTCGAGCCACGAGAGATCGCGCTCCTTCGTCTCGCCCGGGGCGACGCCGAGAATGCCGCCGACGGCCCCGCCGCGCGTGAGCAGCACGCGCCCGTCGCGCGAGATGTCTTGCAGCGTCAGGTCGCCGGGCGAGGCGACGACGACACGCCGCCGGCCCGCGAGCGTCACGGCTTGGAGGACGCGCGTGTTAGCGTCAACGATTCCGGCGAACCAGATTTCCTCGCCTTCGGGCGACCAGGCGATCCCCTGCTCGCTACCCATCTCACTCGTCAGCGTCCGCTTCCTGCCGTCGAGATCGACGACGGCGACGGTGCCGCGATCATCGGACGGCTGCGGGTGATCCATGAAGGCGATCAGATCGCCCTTCGGCGAGAAGCGCGGGAAGCTGATGTGCCCGTCCGTCTCGTAGAGCACTTTGCCGATCGGGTATTCGAGCCGCCAACGGCCGCCGACCCGGTGCACGGCCGCTAACCCCTTCCCGTCCGGCGACCAGTCCGCGAACGCGACATCTTCGAGCACCGGGCGCGGCGCGCCGCCCGCGAGCGGCGCGCGAGCGAGCGTCCCCACAGTGAAGGTGTAAGCCCCGCCCGCGTCCGCGCCGAGCAGGACGGCCAGCTCCCCCAACGACGAGACCGAGAGGACGCTGCCGTCGGGCAGGCCGAGCGGGCTCGACTCCGGGCTCTCAGGACGGGTCGTGTAGATTTGGACGGGGCTGCCTTCGAGCGCCGCGCCGTAGAGGATCGTGTGCCCGTCGGGCGCGAACCGCGCCGACCAGATCGAGCCGCGCCGGAACGTCAACTGGCGGAACGCCGGGGGCGGCGTGCGGCCGACCCTCTTCCCCGCGAGGAAGCCCGCGAAGAGAGACGCCGCCACAACGACGGCGAGACCGACGCCCGCGAAGACGAGCCACGAAGGCTTGCGACGCGCGGGCGCGCCCTCTGCCGCGACTGTCTGGGCGTTCCGCGCTTCGGTCGCGCCCGACGCGCCGGAGAGGTTTTCGAGATCGAAGGCGAGATCGCTCGCCGACTGGAAACGCTCCTGCGCGCTCTTCTCCAAGCAGCGGCGCACGACGCGCGCAACGGCGGGCGGCACTGGCTTCTCTGCCTCCGAAAGATCGGGCGGGTCTTCGCGCAGGATGGCGGAGAGGGTGTCGGCGGCGGTCGCGCGCACGAAGGCGCGGCGGCCCGCGAGCATCTCGTAGAACACGCAGCCGAAGGAGAAGAAGTCCGTGCGCTGATCCACGCGCGCGCCGCGCACCTGCTCCGGCGACATGTAGCCGACCGTGCCGACGACCGTCCCCGGCGCCGTGTCCATCCGGCGCGTCGGCGCGTCGATGCGCGCGCCGCCGTCATTCGGCTCGACGAGTTTGGCGATGCCGAAGTCGAGGATTTTCACGCGCCCGTCCCGCGTGACGAATAGGTTCTCCGGCTTGAGATCGCGGTGGACGATGCCGCGCGCGTGCGCGGCTGAGAGCCCGCGCGCCACCTGCGCGGCGTAGTCGAGGCTTTTACGCAAGGGGAGCGGCGCACCACTCATGCGCTCGCGCAGCGTCTCGCCTTCTAGGAGTTCAGAGACGACGTAAGGGCTGCCTTCGTGCGTCTCCACGTCGTAGATGGCGAGGATGTTCGGGTGGTTGAGCGCGCCCGCGGCCTGCGCCTCCTGCTCAAAGCGGCGCAAGCGATCCGCGTCCGTCGAGAAGTGCGCGGGCAGCACCTTGATCGCAACGTCGCGGTTCAGCTTCGGATCGCGCGCGAGATAGACCTCGCCCATCCCGCCCTCGCCTAACTTCGAGCGGATTTCGTAGCGACCGAGGCGCGTGCCGGGGGTGAGTGGCATGGCATCCGAGACCGAAGCATCTATTTACAGTCATCCGCGACAAAACTCAAACATATTGTTTCGCGCGCCGGGCAAAGAGAAAGGCGAGCGCTAACGCCCGCCTTACCTTGTTCAGATGATCATTAATTAAGAATTCAGCGCGAGAGGCGTGTGCCACTCTCGCTCGTAGTCGTCGCCGTCGGCGTGACCGTCGGCAGCGGCTCGGTCTTGTAGCCGCAGCCCTCGACGGCGCATGATTTCGTCGTACCCTTCTTCGTCGTCTTCTCCAAAAGGAACGGCGCCTTGCACTGCGGGCACTCTTCCTGGATGGGCTTGTCCCAATAGACGGCGTCGCACTTCGGGTACTCCGAGCAGCCGTAGAAGACTTTGCCGCGCTTCGACTTTTTGACGACGATCTCGCCGCGG
>JBJMGS010000402.1:0-9238 GCA_045807785.1 Pyrinomonadaceae bacterium | reverse complement strand
GGAGAAGACGCGATCCGAGATCGACGGCGGCGTGTTCTCGTTGCGCTGGCGCAAGACCGTGTCGCCCTGTAGAGCGAGCAGGATCGCGTCCGTGCGGTCTTCGAGTCGCGTCGCCTGATCGATCATCTTGTTACCCGGATCGGGCGTGTTCAGTAGCGCACCCTTGATGGCGGTGAGTCGCGGCTTGAGCGCCGCCGCGGTCGCCATCGCTCCCGTCACGGCACGTTGCAGGCGCGTCACACGGCGCTGGAAATCCACCAGCGCCAGACGATCCGCCGCGGTCATCCCCTCGCGCCCTTCGACCGTCACATCAAACTGCTGCGGCGTGCCGAGCGGCGTCATCACGCCGTTAACGCGCTTCGCCATCGAGACTTTGTAAGTGCCCGGCAGGACGAGCGTGCTCCCGCCGCCCCCGAAGCCACCGCCGCCGCCTTGTCCACCACCACCACCGCCACCACCGCCGCCGAAGCCGCCGCCGCCGGGCGCACCCGTGACCGAGACCGGCGCGTAGCGCAAGTCCCAGTTGGCGCGCTGGATGCCGGAACCCGCAGGGGCGGTCATGCGGCGCACGATCGTGCCCGCGGAGTCCGTGATGGTGAAGATGATGGCCGGCGCCTCTTCGTCTTCCTCTGCGCGCAACTGTTCGGCGGTCGGAATCGCAATCGCCTGGTTGTTCCGCAGAGCCGCGCGCTCCGCCTCCTGACGCATCTGCCGACGGGTGCGCAGCGCCTCCTTCAGATAGTAAGTGAAGGTCGCGCCGTAGGGCGGGTTGTCCGCATTGAAGTACGACTCGCCCTGGAACGACTTGCCGTTGCCGCCGATGGGTTGCGCCTGGATGTACATCATCGTGTTCTTGACCGGAAAGAGCGTGGCCTCCTGCGTGAGCATCTCCGGTCGGAGCAGACGCAGCGGCGTGTAATCGTCGAGGATGTAGATGCCGCGACCGAATGTGCCGACGACCAGATCGTTCTCGCGCTGCTGGATGGCGATGTCGTGGACGGCGATGGTCGGCAGGTTGCCCTTGAGCTGCACCCACTTCGCGCCGCCGTCAATCGAGAACCAGAGGCCGTACTCGTTGCCGACAAACAGCAGGTTCGGGTTGACATGATCTTCGGCGATGGCGAGGACGGGACCGTTTTCCGGCAGGTTCGCCGTAATCGAAGTCCACGTCCGACCGGCGTCCGTGCTCTTCAACAGATACGGCTTGAAGTCGGCGTTCTGGTGGTTGTCGAACGCGGCATAGACCGTGTTCACGTCCTGGTTCGAGGCGAGCAGGCGGCTGACGTAGGCGTTTTCGGGGACGCCCGCGAGCTTGTCGATGCGACGCCAGTTCTTCCCCGCGTCCTCGGTCACGTTGATCAGCCCGTCGTCCGTGCCGACATAGATCAGGCCGTCTTTCTTCGGCGACTCGGAGAGCGCCGAGCCGTTGCCGTAGAAGGCTGTCGAGGCGTGGCGCGCGACGGCGTCAACCGACCAGACGCGACCCATCACGGGAAGCACGTCGCGGTTGAGACCACGCGAGAGTTGACCCGACACGACGCGCCAGGAGTCGCCGCGGTCGTCCGAGCGGAAGAGCTTGTCGGCGGCGAAGTAGAGCCGCGTGTGCGAGTGCGGGCTGATGATGAAGGGCGAGTCCCAGTTCCAGCGCAAAGGTTCCTCGCCGCGCCCGATCTCCGGCTGGATGCCGACACGCTCGCCCGTGCGCTTGTCGAAGCGCGAGATCGAGCCGTTCTGAAACTCTGTGTAGATCGTGTTCGGGTCGGTCGGATCGACCTGCGTGCGGAAGCCGTCGCCGCCCAAGGTGACGAACCAGTCGGCGTTGACGATGCCGTTCTGGTTGCGCGTGCGCGAGGGGCCGCCGAAGTTGAAGTTGTCCTGCGCGCCGCCGTAGACGTTGTAGAAGGGCGTCGCGTTGTCGGTCGTCACGTCGTAGAGCTGCGTGACGGGGAGGTTGCTCTTGAAGTTCCAGTTCGCGCCCCTGTCCCAGCTCTCGTACACGCCGCCGTCGCAGCCGACGAGGTAGTGGTTCGTGTTGTCCGGATCGATCCAGATGTCGTGATTATCGACGTGCTTCGATCTCTCGCCGAGCCCGCGCAGCGTCCTGCCGCCGTCGTCGGAGACCTGTATGAGCACGTTCATGACGTAGATGCGATCAACCTCTTTGGGATCGGCGACGACGCGCGCGTAGTACATCGCCGTCGTGTCGTAAGGGTTGCGCCGCTCCCAAGACTCGCCGCGATCGGACGAGCGGAAAATCCCCCCGCGCCCTTCGGTAGCCTCGACCGTCGCGTAAACCACGTTCGAGTCCGCGGGCGAGATGGCGAGCCCGATGCGACCGAGGTCGCCCGGCGGCAAGCCCGCCCTGATCTTCTTCCACGTCGCGCCCGCGTCGGTCGTCTTGTAGAGCGCGCCTTCGGGGCCGCCGTTAATTAGCGTCCAGTAGTGGCGGCGGCGCTGGTACGAGGCGGCGAGCAGCGTGTCGGGGTTGTCGGGGTCGATGACGACGTCCGTCACGCCCGTGTTCTCGCTGATGCTCAGGATGTTCTTCCAGGTCTTGCCGCCGTCGGTCGTCTTGTAGAGGCCGCGGTCGCCGCCCGGCCCCCACAGCGGGCCTTGGGCCGCGACGTACACCACGTTCGAGTCGCGCGGGTCGATGACGATGCGCCCGATGTGCTCCGACTTCTTGAGCCCGACGTTGCGCCAGGTCTTGCCGCCGTCCTCGGACTTGTAGAGCCCATCGCCGTAGGAGACACTGCGCTGCGAGTTGTTCTCGCCCGTGCCGACCCACACGTTTAGAGGGTTCTTCTGATCGACGACGATCCAGCCGATGGAGTAAGAGCCCTCGTTGTCGAAGACCGAGCGGAAGGTCGTCCCGCCGTTCTCCGTCCGCCACACGCCGCCCGAGGCGGAGGCGACGAAGTAGTGGCTGTGATCTTTCGGATCGACGCCGAAGCCCACGACGCGCCCGGAGGTGAACGCCGGCCCGATCGAGCGCAGGCGCAAGCCCGCGAAGGTCGGCGCCGACATCGGCTCGGGTCGGCGCGGCGGCTGATCTTGGCGCGTCGCCTCTTCGGGCTTCTTCGCCGCGGCGGCGGGCTGCTTCGACGCGTCCTCCTGCTGTTTCTTCTCGGCATCGGACTTCTGCGCCTCGTCGCGCTTCGCCTTCTCGACGCCCTCCTTCTCGGCTTGCTTCTCCTGCCGCGCGAGCGCGCGCGGCGCGAGTGTCGAACAGAGCATGGCGGCGGACAGTGAAACGGTCGCGAGTGCGGCGAGTTTCTTTCGGATCGATCTCATGCGCATTGACTCCTAATTTGAATTGGCGAGTTCGAGCCTTGAGCGGCGTTGGTCATTTGCAGCGGACGGTGAGCGGCGGTCAACTCGCGCACACAACTCTCGACGCGTGGCGACTGACCCAACTTTTCTCTTGGATTGCAAAGACGTGACAACTCAGACTGTGCGACAAAAACTATCATGATACGTAGCGGCGCGCAAAGAGTTCTGTCCGGCGGAGTCTTTCCGCGCCTCGGCGCGGGGCGGAGTCACCGCCCGGCGGCATTGACTCGCGGCGCGAATTGGCATATCTATGCCCGGCACATCCTCTGATCTGCGACTGCCGCCGGCATGCCCGCCCGCCCGAAGCGTTTGCCGGTTAGTCACCCGATAACACCACACTGTCAAAGGAGCATCACAGATGCGCGCACGACTCAAGATCATCACGGCGCTGACTCTCGCCTGGTCGAGCATGACCGCCCCCGCCTTCGCGCAAACCAACACGCAGAACAACCCGACGTGGTGGGACAAGTATCAATACATGAAGAACAACGCCCCGCTCGGCGACGCGGGCGCGACCACGTCGCTCAACTTCGGCAGCAACGTTGACGTCTCGAACGAGTGCGGTCCGCAGAGCGAGACCTACATCACACTCAATCCGTCGAACGCGCGCCAGCTCGCCGCGGGCTCGAACGAAATCTTCCGGCTCCCGATGCGCGGCTACTATTCGTTGAAAGGCGGCGCGACTTGGGGCGGCGTCGATCTGCCGCTGCCGCCCGCGCAGGGCGCGAACAGTTACGACTTCGGCTCCGATCCGACGCTCGCCTTCGACACGCGCGGCAACCTCTTCTACGGCTACATCGTCGTCTTCTTCGGCAACGGCTCCGGCGTCAACGGCTCCCAGATGGCGGTCGCGCGCTCGACCGATGGCGGCAAGAGTTACCCGACCGTCACCTTCTTTTCTTACGAAGGCGGCAGCAACCACTTCAACGACAAGCCGATGATCACGACCGACACGAACGTGTCGAGTCCCTTCCGCGACAACGTGTATATCGCCTGGGACGCCGCGACGGGCGGCTCGACGAGCGGCGGCGTGCGCGTCGCCGCATCGCGCGACCACGGCGCGACTTTCACGGTGACGCGCGCCGACGATCCTAAAGGTCAGGGTCATGCCATCGGCGCGTCGCCCGCGGTCGCGCCCGACGGCACGCTCTACCTCGCCTGGAATGACTACGGCGCGAACACCATCGCCTTCAACCGCTCGACCGATGGCGGCCAGACTTGGGGCAAGCAGAGTGTCGTCTCAACGAAGACGCTGCCGTTCGACATCGCCATCCCCGCAGAGTCGTTCCGCGGCGCGCTCGTCTATCCGACGCTCGACGTTGACCGCTCGGCGGGTCCGCACCGCGGGCGCATCTACTGTTCCTGGATGGATCGCGCGTCGGCGGGCACGACCGACATCTTCATCGCCTACTCGGACGATAAGGGCAACACTTGGACGCACGCCGCGCCCGTGACGGATCGGCTGGCGCTCGTGGATCGCTTCAACCACTGGATGTCGGTCGATCCGACGACCGGAGACGTGTACGTCTCCTTCTACGACACGCGCAACGACTGGACGGGCTTCCGCTTCGCGACGGACGTTTACCTCTCGCAGTCGAAGGACGGTGGCGCGACGTGGCTCCCGAACGTGCAGGTGACGAACACCGGCTCGAACGAACACGATTGCAACGGGCTCTTCCCCTGCGACGGCATCAACTACGGCAACCAGCAGGGCGATTACGAGGGCGTCGTCGCCTACGGCGGCTACGCCTACCCGGTCTGGACGGACAGCCGACGCCAACTCGACGCCATCAGCGGGTGCAGTCGCAACCTCGCGATGGAAGACGTCTTCTCCGCGAAGGTACGGGGTAACTGACGGGTGAGACTCGTTATGGTTCGGCTTTGCGGCGGCGCGTGAACCGCCTTTAACTGATCGGGGTTAAGACAAACTAAAACACGGACGGGCAGCTTTCGAGCTGCCCGTCCGTGCTTGGTCTGAACTGATGGCCAGGGACGGAATTGAACCGCCGACACCGCGATTTTCAGTCGCGTGCTCTACCAACTGAGCTACCTGGCCGAGAAACTTCCGGCGAAAACAAGGACGCAAGTATAGGGAGTCGCGTCGAAAACTGTCAACCGCACGAGGTGTCCGCAGATTTTGTCGGATTAGTCACAAAAAAGCGTTGACAGTTTCGGCAAAGCAAGTATAATCCGGCACGTCAGGATGAAGCTGACCTCCACGGCCAGCGGGTCGCAAGACATCATCCGGGACGACACTTAGACGCCCGCCAGTGCCAGTTCGAACGCCGACGCCGCCCCCCGGAATCGCAACCTTCGAGCTGGCACAGCTCTTTTTAAAGCACCCGCCTTTTCCAGCCATATCTCCCTTCCGCCGTTAATCTTTCAGCCCTCGCACAGTTCCAGCCCCAGACGAATAAACTCTGTTAAAAGCTCACAACAATAGGGCATAATCATCAGGGAGGACTGAGTATGAAACGGTGTCCCCGTTGTAGCTTTATTTACGAGGACGATCAGCACCTTTGCGATCTGGACGGCGGAGAATTAGTTTTCGCTTCCGGCATGCTGCCGCCGCCGGACACCGCCGCTTCGACAGCGCCGGTCGCGCAGGTGAAGTCACGCCGGAGGGGGCTGGTATTCCTGCCGCTCGCAGGCGTCCTCCTCGCGGCAGTTCTCATCCTGATCTATTCTGCCGTTCCGCAGCGAGCCGCGCTGCCCAGCGACAATCAGCCCTCGACGACGACAGCGCTCCCCGCGACGCGACAGCCCGACCCGACTACGACTCAAGCGCCGACGCCGACGGCTCCCACGCCTCCGCCCGCGGCTCCCGCCAACAACACGCAGGCGATCAGACGCACCGCCCCGATGCCGAGACTCGCGAAAGTTGACGCGCGCCCGCCCGCGCCCAAACGCGAAGAGAAGACTTCGCATCCAGTGGCGGCGAGCGCCCAACAAGAATCCAAGCTCGGTTCGATCCTCAAGAAGACCGGTCGCCTGTTTAAGAAGCCGTTCAAGCTCTAACGCCGACTCCAGCACGCCCGAACAGATCGCTTGCTTCCTTCGTCGCGTCCGCCAAGACCTCGCGCTCGTCGAGCGTCGTCAGTCCACCGTCATGCATGACGATCCGTCCGTCGATCAAGACCGTCTGCACGTCCGCTGCCTCCGCCGCATAGACGAGGGTCGAGACGGCGTCGGGGCGCGGCGTCGTGTGTAATTTGTCGAGTGCGACGATTGAGACGTCCGCGCGCTTCCCTGCTTCGAGGCTGCCGATCTCGTTTTCCAGACCTAGAGCGCGCGCGCCGTCGATGGTCGCCATGCGCAGGACGCGGCGCGCGGGCAGGGCGTCGGCTCCGTGGACGACCTTTTGCAGCAGCGCAGCGGTGCGCATCTCCGTGAACATGTCGAGGCGGTTGTTGCACGCCGCGCCGTCCGCGCCGAGTGAAACCGAGATGCCACGTGCCAACATCTCCTTGATGGGGGCGATACCCGAACCGAGTTTCAGGTTCGACGAAGGGCAGTGCAGGACGTGTGCGCCCGTGCGTGCGAGCAGTTGCAGCTCGTCCTCGTTCAAGTGGACGCAGTGCGCGAGCGCGACGTGCGGCGCGGCGAGACCCAGAGAGGCGAGGTACTCGACGTTGCGCATCCCCGTCGCCTGCCTGACCATCTCGATCTCTGTCAGGTTCTCCGACGCGTGCGTGTGGACGACGACGCCCCGCTCGCGCGCGAGACTCGCGACGCGTTCGAGCAGGCCGCGCGTGCAACTGACGGCGAAGCGCGGCGCGAAGCAGTAGCGGATGCGCCCGCCACTGCTGCCGTGCCACACTTCGAGGAGCCGGAGCGATTCGGCAATCGAGCTTTCCGTCTCTTCGAGCAGCGCGGCGGGCACATCCTCTCCCACATCCATCATGCACTTGCCGACGGTCGCGCGGAATCCCGACTCTTCGACGACGCGGAAGACTTCCTCCGTGTGGTTGACGGTCTCCATCGTCAGCGCGCAGGTCGTGCCGCCCTTGATCAACTCGGCGACGGCGAGTCGTGCAGAGGCGCGCATGGACGCGGCAGTGTGCGCCGCCTCGAAGAGCCAGATGCGGCGCTTGAGCCAGTCGATGAGTGTGAGATCGTCCGCCGCGCCGCGGAAGAGCGTCTGACAGAAGTGGACGTGCGTCTGGACGAAGCCGGGGAGGACGGCGCAGCCGCGCGCGTCAATTATTTCGTCGGCGGACTCGACCTCTGTGCCGACTGAACTGATCCGCCCATCGCGGATGAGCAGGTCGCCCGCGACGACCGAGTCATTCGCGTCAACCGTGACCAGCGTCCCGCCTTTGATGAGAATCGAGCCGTTCATCGCGTCCGTCATGTAGCTTGATTTCGTGCGCGCGGAATTATGCCGTCCGGCGCTGCGGCTGTAAAGAAACAAAAGTCGAGCCGCACGCGCCTTAGTCTGGCGAAGGCGCGTGCGGCTCTTCAGGTTTTGTCGTGAGACGAGAAGATTACTTCTTGGCGGAAGCCTTCTCGGCTTTCTCCTCGACGGGTTCCGCCGCGACTGGAGACTCTTCGACGACGGCGAGGCCGAGTTTGATGCGCACGTCGTTGCCGATGCGCTGGAGGAGCGCCGGATTCTCTTTCAGGGTCACCTTGGAGTTCTCGCGACCCTGGCCGAGGCGCTCGCCCTTGTAGGAGAACCACGCGCCCGACTTCTCGACAACGTTGTTCGTCACGGCAAGGTCGAGCAGGTCGCCCTCACGCGAGATGCCCTCGCCGTACATGATGTCGAACTCGACCTCGCGGAACGGCGGCGCGACCTTGTTCTTCACCACCTTGACCTTCGTGCGGTTGCCGACCATGCGGTCGCCGTCCTTGATCGCGCCGATGCGGCGGATGTCGAGGCGCAAGGAGGAGTAGAACTTGAGCGCGCGACCGCCGGTCGTCGTCTCCGGGCTCCCGAACATGACGCCGATCTTCTCGCGAATCTGGTTGATGAAGATGAGCGTCGTGTTCGATGTGGCGACGATGGCCGTCAGCTTCCTGAGCGCCTGCGACATGAGCCGCGCCTGCAAGCCGGGAAGACTGTCGCCCATCTCGCCGTCGAGTTCCGCACGCGGGACGAGCGCCGCCACCGAATCGATGACGATCACGTCCACGCCGTTCGAGCGCACGAGCGCCTCGCAAATCTCCAACGCCTGCTCGCCCGAGTCGGGCTGCGAGATGAGAAGGTCGTCCACCTGCACGCCGAGTTTGCCGGCGTACTCGGCGTCCATCGCGTGCTCGGCGTCGATATAGGCGGCCATGCCGCCCGCCTTCTGCGCCTCCGAGACGATGTGGAGCGCTAGCGTCGTCTTGCCCGAAGATTCGGGGCCGTAGATTTCCACGACGCGCCCGCGCGGGACACCGCCGATGCCGATGGCGGCGTCGAGCGAAAGCGAAGTGGTCGAGATCGCTTGCACGTCGGCGACTTCACGCTCACCGAGGCGCATGATCGATCCCTTGCCGAATTTCTTTTCGATGTTGAGCAGAGCGGCTTCCACTGCCTTGCCGCGATCCGCGCCTTGTCTGTCAGCCATTGTGCCTATCACTCTTTCTCCGTCCTCTCTTCCTGCGTATTAAGTCTGCGCCCTTCTCGGAAGGCGAGAGGGAGTATAGCACAGACGGCGCAAGAATGGAACGCTGTTTCACACCTGCAACAAAAATGTTTTACGCGAAATGCGTGAGGCTCCGACCCGCGCCCTGCCCTCCGCGCGACGGAGGAGCGTTGGTTTTTGATGGGCAGAGCGGCGTAAGAATACGACAGGCGACGGCGCGAAGTCGAGCGCGAAGGCGTGGCGGGCTGAGATCAGAAACTGAGCCTCAGTCTCAGCATGAGCTGCCGGTTCCCACTGACGCTGCCGCCCGGCCCGAAGACGAATGTGTT
>JBJMGS010000401.1:0-7509 GCA_045807785.1 Pyrinomonadaceae bacterium | reverse complement strand
TTGGGGATTGCTGGCGTCCGGTCGTCGAGGCTTGGCAGAAACATCTCGCCGTGAGCGACGCGGACGTGAGTCTGTTGGATTTTGCTGAGACGCCGGAAGCGGCGGTCGAAACCATTCTGGAAAAATCGAAGGGGGTCGTTCTATGAACTGTCCGAAGTGCGGCGCGGGGCTTCTCCCGGACGCGCAATTCTGCGGCGCGTGCGGCACGCGACTCGACCCTGCGCTGACTGCCGGGGTACACGCACAGGGCGGCGCGACTTCCACGCAGGCGAGCGCGCCCGCCGGTCGCGGCATCAACATCGACGAGGATGCGCGCGGCATGGGTCGCGGCTACTCTTACGAGATTCTGCACCAGCCTTCTTACTCGCTCGCCGTCGTGCAGTTGCAGGCGGGGCAGTCGATCCTCGCAGAGGCGGGCGCGATGGTCTCGATGTCCGCAAACGTCGAGTTACAGTCGCAGATGAAGGGCGGGCTCTTAGGCGCGCTCAAGCGTTCGGTCGGCGGGGAATCGGCTTTCGTCTCGACGTTCACGGCGCGCGGGGGCGCAGGCGAGGTAACGCTCGCGCCGGGCGGCCCCGGCGACATCGCCGCCATCGAGATGTCGAACCAACTCTTTTATGTCCAGTCGAGTTCATATCTCGCGGGCGATGCGTCGCTCGTCGTTGACACGAAGTGGGGCGGCGCCAAAACTTTCTTCGGCGGCGAGGGGCTGTTCGTGCTACAGGTGACGGGGACGGGGCTGCTGCTCGTCTCTTCGTTCGGCGCGGTACACCGCAAGCGTCTGCAACCGGGCGAGCGTTACGTCGTTGACACGGGGCATCTGGTCGCTTGGGAGGGCACGACGCAGTACACCTTGCGCAAAGCCGCGGCAGGCTTCTTCCGCAGCATGGTGAGCGGCGAGGGCGTCGTTGCGGAGTTCATGGGGCCGGGCGAGATTCTGATCCAGACGCGCAACCTTGCCGCCTTCGCCGGACTCCTCAGACCCTTTTTCCCGAACCAGTCCACCGGCAACAGCGGCTTCAACATCAACCTCGGGGGATGACAAGAGCTATTAGCTGTTAGCTGTTAGCTTTTAGTCAGAACCGATCATCCATTGGCCTTCGCATCTCATTCAGTTTTGCTTTGGCTAATCGCTAACAGCTAATAGCTAATAGCTAAGAACCATGCCAACACTGGTCGAACAGCAGAAGAGCGCCGTCGTCGGTCACCCGCCGGGCGATGGCAGGCGCGTGAGCCTGCTCGGCGTGCCGCTCGGCTTCGGCGCGGGGCTCGCCGGCGTCGATCTCGGGCCCGCGGCGATGCGCGTCGCGCGCCTGACGCAGCGCATCGCGCAGCTCGGCTACGAAGTGCGCGACATGGGCGACCTGCGCATCGAGCAGCCGCGCGAGCAGGCGCAGCCGCAGGACAAGGCGAAGTACCTCGCCGAGATTACGGCGGCGTGCGAGACGGTCGCGGTCGAAGTGCAGAAGATGTTGCAGGCGGGCGAACTACCCATCGTGCTCGGCGGTGATCACTCCATCGCCGTCGGCTCTGTGTCGGGCGTCGCGTCAATCGCACGCGAGCGCGGCGCTCAGATCGGTCTCGTCTGGTTCGACGCGCACGCCGACATGAACACGCCTGAGACGACGCTCTCCGGCAACATCCACGGGATGCCGCTCGCCGCGCTCCTCGGCTACGGCGCGCCAGAGTTAACGCACCTCGCGGGCTTCGCGCCGAAACTCGACCCGCGCTACTGCGCGCACGTCGGTGGACGCGACATCGACCCGGCGGAGCGGGAGTTGATCAAGCGACTGGGGCTACGCTTCTTCACGATGCGCGAAATCGACGAGCGCGGCATGAGCGCGGTGATCGACGAGGCGATTGAGATCGCGAGCCGCGCGCCCGGCGGCTACCACGTCACGCTCGACGTGGACGCGCTCGATCCCGGCGACGCGCCCGGATCGGGCACGGTCGTGCGCGGCGGGCTGACCTACCGCGAGGCGCACCTCGCGATGGAGAAGATCGCCGAAGCAGGCGGCATGATCTCGCTCGAAGTCGTCGAGATCAACACGGCGCTTGACATGAACAACCGCACGGCGGAACTCGGCGTCGAGCTGATCCTCTCTGCGCTCGGCAAGACGATTCTTTAAATGCCGTCAATCGTGAATCGTCAGGGCGAAGAATTACTCAGCTGTATTGACGATTCACAATAGACGATTCACGCTTCACGATTCACGAGGTCAGAGTTTGGCGAACAAGATCAGAATTGGGGTCATCTTTGGTGGTCGCTCCGGCGAGCACGAGGTCTCGGTGCGGTCGGCGCGCTCGGTGATCGAGGCGATTGATCGAGAGAAGTACGACGTGATCCCTCTGGCGATCACGAAAGAAGGGCACTGGCTCTCGCCCGCCGACTCCATGGGTCTGCTCCCGGCTGAGACGGCGCGGCGTGTGCCCGAAAAGATGGGCGGGCGCAAAGAGTCTCTCACCATCGTCGGCGATCCTTCGCGCGCGGGGCTGGTCGCGCTCGGAGCCGAGGGGAGGCGAACGTCGTCGCTCCCGTTCGACGTGATCTTCCCCGTCCTGCACGGCACCTACGGCGAAGACGGGACGCTGCAGGGCTTGCTGGAAATGGCGGGCGTGCCTTACGTCGGGTGCGGGGTGCTCGCCTCGGCGTGCGGCATGGACAAGGTGATGATGAAGGCTCTGTTCGAGCGCGCGGGGCTGCCGGTCTGTCGCTACACCTGGTTCGCCCGCTCGGAGTGGGAGAGAGATCGTCAGCGGGTCGCGCGCCGTGTCGCGCGCCAGCTTGGCTTCCCGTCCTTCGTCAAGCCCGCGAACCTCGGCTCGTCGGTCGGCATCTCGAAGGCAGTGGATGCGCAGACGCTCGAAGCGGCAATTGACCTGGCGGCACGCTACGACCGACGCGTCATCGTCGAAGAGGGGTTGGACGCGCGAGAGATCGAGTGTGCCGTGTTGGGCAACGACGAGGTGGAGGCGAGCCTGCCCGGCGAATACGTTGTGCGCGACGCGCGCGGGGCGTTTCTCGACTACACGGAAAAATATGCCAACACGGGGCACGTCGAGTTCACCGTGCCCGCGCCCCTCCCGAAGAGTCTCGTCAAGCGCGTTCAGCGCTTGGCGGTGGAGGCGTTCAAGTCGGTTGACGGCGCAGGGCTCGCGCGCGTCGATTTCTTCCTCCGCCGCGACACGAAAGAGCTGCTGCTGAACGAACTCAACACGCTGCCCGGTCTGACGGACGTCTCCGGCTACCCCCAAATGTGGGCGGCGACCGGACGCCCCTTCTCCGCCGTCATCGACCGCCTTGTCGAACTCGCCTTCGAACGCCACCGCGACAAATCACGCAACGCGACGAGCCTTTGAAAGCGGGTGGCGGGTGACAGGTGCCGGGCTCGGACAGTATTGCTGATACCCGGCACCTGTCACCCATCACCCGTCTTATGCATTTCCTCCCCGTTCCATTCGTACTGGGCGGCGACGATGAGTGGGATGAGTCGCTTGTAGAAGCGGATCGAGTAGGCGAGGTATCCGGCGGCGCAGAGGGCTTGCGCGACGCCGATGGCCGCGTGGAATTGTCGCCCGATGAAGAGTTCCGGCGAGCGATAGATGAGGTATGCTGCCGCCGCGCTGAACAGCACCGTCGTCGGCATCAGCAGGCGGAGGTTGAGCAACTGCTCTCGCTCGACCGCGCGCAAAAGTGCGAGCGCGCCGGGCAAGTTGTACTCAGCCAATCGGCGGCGGATCATGCCGAGATCGATGGCGAAGAGGAGCCAGATGCTGAGCCCGTACAGAGCCGAGAGGGCGAACCAGCGCAGCGGCGAGGCGAGCTGCGAGAAGACGATGGATTCCAGCAGCGTGCTAGCGATGTAGAGGAAGTTGTGCCCGAATTCGAGAGGCCAGCGAATGACCGTGAAGGTATGCAGGAGCGACCGCGACCAGAAGAGCAGAATGACGATGAGCCCGGAGACGACATAGGGCAGGAGCGCGAAGTCGAGCCCCGTCACGACCGTGATGCTCGGCGCGACGAGCACCGAGAGCGCGACGCCCTGCACGATGCTGACGAGCGTCAGCTCGACGGTCATCACCAGCGAGTCGAGTTCTTTGACGGTGAAACTCTGCTCTTTCATCGTCAGGCGGCCTCACCTTCCACGGCGCGAAGGCGTCTTCGAGTGAATCACGTGTGGGCTTGTGCGGCGGACTTCAGGCGTAGTGCGCGTAAACCGTCTTGACCTTGTCGAGGAAGTCTCTGCGGTCGAGAATGTAGTGGAGCTTGACCGGCGCGTCGCCGCCGGTGAGCCCTTCGATCAGCTTTTCGAGAACCTCGGATTGCTCGCGCTCTTTGATGCCGCGCGCGTCGAGGTAGCCCGTCTGGCGCAGGCGGCGCACGAGTTCGGTCAGCGTTAAGCGTCCTTCGAGCGTGACGCCGCCGTGCGCCTGCGAGCGACTGACGAGGTACTGCACGAGCAGCGCGTCGCCATACAAGAGCGGCGAGAGGAAGAGGCGCGAGCCGTCGCGCTCACAACCTTCGGCGAGGCGCTGCGAGCGGCGGACGGTACGCACGCCGTCGAACACTTCCGCCCAAGTTGTCTTCGGCTCGGCGCGTTCGAGGTAGGCGCGCGTCGCGTCGATCAGCCAGCGCTCGTCCGCGAAGTCGAGACAGCGACCGAGCGCGTCGAGCCACTCGAAGAAGACGGCGCGGCGCGTGGATTTGGCGTCGGAGACGAGGAACTGATCCTCGGATTTCGGAAGCGACTTGACGAGCGCGCGGCGCGCGGCGTCCGTCAGCTTCGAGCCTTCGAGGCGGTAGAGCGTGAAGCGTGCGTGCCAGCGCTTGGCGGAGTCGCAGTAGGGGCAGCGCGGGTGCTTCTCGTCGCTGTCGAAGTAGGGGCGCGCGGGCTCGCCGGTCAACTCCGGCGGCGTCGGCGCGTGGCGTTTGATCTCGGAGTAGGCGGTGCGCGGCGCGAGCCCGAGCTGTCCGGTGAAGAGACTGAAGATGCAGCGCAGGCAGACGAGGCGCGTCGAAGTGTTCAGCGCGCCGACGGGGAAGACGCCAAAATCGATCTCACGTTTTTTCGCGGCGGTCGCCATGGGCGTATTCTAACGCGGGTCGGCGGCTTGCCGGGAATTTTCTTTGGCGAACAAAGTGGCGGAAAATAACGGCCGCGCGCGGCGACGCGACGGCCCAGAGTTATCAATCCGATGAGCGACGAAACCGGACAGACCTCAACACCCGTCATCGCCGACGGCGAGGCCGCGCGCGAGCGTGCGCGGGCGGTCGTCGAAAGCGGCGGCGTCGTCGCCTTTCGCACCGACACGTTCTACGGGCTCGGCGCGAATCCGTTTGAACGTGACGCCGTGCGCGCCGTCAACGAGTTGAAGGGCAGGGAAGGCAAACCGATCCTCGTCGTCGTCGGCGACGTAGAGCAGGCGCGGCGACTGACGAGTTCTCAGACCGAGCTGTTCGCACGCCTCGGGGCGCAATTCTGGCCCGGCGCTCTGACACTGGTTGCCGCCGCGCGCGAAGGTCTGCCGGAAGAGTTGACGGCGGGGACGGGAACCGTAGGCGTGAGAGTGCCGGGAGACTTTGAAGTGCGCCGCTTCGTCGGCGCGTGCGGCGGTGCGCTGACGGCGACGAGCGCCAACCGCGCGGGTGAAGCCCCGGCGCGAACCGCGGGCGAAGCGTTAAGGGCGTTCCCCGCAGAACTCGATCTGATCGTCGATGGCGGCGAGGCGCACACTTTGGAACCTTCGACGGTCGTTGACGTGACCGGCGCAGACGCGCGTCTCGTTCGCGAAGGCGCGATTTTGTGGGCGACGATTCGCGCGGCGCTTGACGAAAGCTGAGTGCCGCCCGCCTCACTTCGTCACGGTCAGGTTGCGCACGAACGTCCAGTCGCCGCTCGGCGGGACTTGAATGTTACCCACCGACTTCTTCGCCACGACGATGCTGTTCCAGTACCAGAGCGGGAACATCGGCATGTCTTCGCTGACGATCTGCTGCGCTCGCGCGTACAGCTCTTTCGCGCGCGTGCGGTCGGCGGTCGCGGTCGCCTCGGCGAGAACCTTGTCCAGCTCCGGGTTGCTGTAGCGGCTGCGGTTGAAGCGGTAGTTGTCCTTTCCCGTGAGGAAGGTGAAGAGGTCGCGCAGGAAGATCGGGTCCTGGTTGCCGCCGACCCAGCGCCCCATGTTGAGATCGTAGTTGCCCTGCATGACCTGCTCGCGCATCGTATTGTCTTCGAGCGACTCGATGTTGACTGGCACGCCGATCTCTTTCAGCGCGTTCTGGATCAGCGTCGAGACCTGGCGGCCGACGGCATTCGTCGCGGAGATTTTGAAGACGAGGGGCTTGTCGAACCTCATGCGCACGCCATCGCCGTCCGGGTCGCGCAACCCCGCCTCGTCGAGCAGGCGCTTCGCCTGCGCGGGGTCGTAGTTGTAAACCTTACCTTCGGAGTAGGCCCACGATTCGGGCGGCAGGATCGAGTGCGCGATGCGCGCCTGCCCCGCCAGCAGGTTCTTGATGATGCCCTCCCGGTCAATGGCGTAAGCGATGGCCTGGCGCACGCGCGGGTCTTTGAGCCGCTCGCTCTCCGTGTTCATGTAGATGTACTGAACGTTCGCGCCGGGCGACTGGACGAGCTGAAGGCTCGGGCTTTTCGCGAGGTTGACGTAGGTGTCGGGCGTGAGCGCGGTGTTCGCGGCGAGGTCAACTTCGCCGCTCATCAGGCCGGCCTGCTGCGAGCCGGGGTCGAGCATGACGCGGACGCGCACGCTCTTGACCTGCGGCGCACCCTCCCAATATTCATCGAACGCCGCGAAGTCTGTGAAGAGCTGCGGCACGTTGCGGCTGACGAACTTGTACGGGCCGGTGCCGACGGGCTGCTGCTCCTGCATCGCGAAACTCCCTTCGGGGATGATGCCGATGGGGACGAGGTTCGAGAACAGTTCGAGCCAAGGGTGGCGCAGGCGGAAGACGGCCGTGTGCGCATCAGGCGTTTCGACGGATGTGATGAAGGGCTGGCGGGCGTCTCCCGCGCCCTCGAAAAACGAGAGCGACTTTTTCGAATCTTTGGAGGCGAGCAACTGATCGAAAGTGTATTTCACGTCCGCCGAGGTAAGCGCCTTGCCGTTGTGAAACTTCACGCCGTCGCGCAGCGTGAACGTGACAGAGAGTCCGTCAGCCGCCGTCTGCACGTTCGAGGCGAGTTCGGGCACGTAGTCGAAGTGCTCGTCCTTCTTCATCAGCGAGTTGAACATCAACTGCCGGAAGCGCTCGCTCGCGGCGTCGCCAGCGATCAGCGGGTTCAACGCGCGCGGGTCGGGGTTGGCTTCGAGCGCGAGGACGAACGTGTTGCTTGCGTTGCGGTGACAGCCGCCGAGCAGCACGAGAAATGTCGCGACGATGGCGAAGGCGAAGAGCGTTGACAGGCGGCGCGACGGCATCAGATTTTCCCCCCGTAGGTGTAGTTGAGTTTGCGGTTCAAGGCGGTGATCTCGGCGGCGAGCTGTTCG
>JBJMGS010000400.1:0-7661 GCA_045807785.1 Pyrinomonadaceae bacterium | reverse complement strand
TCGGCGGCAGACCGGGAATTCCTTTGAAGTCGAACGGCCCTGTCAAAAACTTCGGGTCGCATCCGTTGATGAAACCCGGCTGCGCCGTCGTCCCACAGACGACGTCGTTCACGCGTAAGAAGTTGACGTGGTTAAAAAGGTTCGTCGCTTCGACGATGAACTCCACTCTCGGCCCCTCGGAATTCTGACGCAAATAGAATCGCTTGCTCAGTCTGAGATCGACACTGTAGAAGTTTTCGCCCCGCCCCGAATTGCGCGGCGCGTGAAACGGGCGGTCGGTGCTATTCAAGTCACCGTTCACGTCTCGACCGATGAAGAGGTTGAAAGGAAAACCGCTGCGCAGCGTGACGATGGGACTAAGCGTGATGTCGGCCAGCGCTCGCGAAATCCAGTTGTGGTCGCCGACCTGAAAAGGGCTGTCAAAAGTTCCGCTCGCGACAAAACTATGGCGGAGGTCGAAGGACGAGAGTCCCTTCTCAAGGTTGCGCCGCGTCGGCAGGTACGGCGTCAGGCCGCCGTTAAAATCCGTCACGTCGTCGAGCGCCTTGCTGTAGGTGTAGCTGGCACGTAACTGGAACCCTCGGCTGAACCTCTTGAGCACAGACGTGGTCATCGCATAATAGATCGAGTTGCCTTCGGATGAATGCACGATCTGTTGGCCGATGGCAGGGTTGATGCGCACAAGCTGCGGGCCGAAAAGATCGCTCCCCGGCATGCCCGGCACGGGAACCAATTGACCGCTCTCGCGGTAATTCCCTTCGAGCGCGATGGGCAGGTGAACTCCGTGGTACATCAGGAAGGCGACTTCGAGCGCGAAGTCTCGGCCAAGTTGTTGGGACAGGCCGAGGCTGGCTTGAACCGTATAAGGATTATCATAGTCCGCGGCGGCGGCGGTGACACGCCGGTTAGGCTGGCCGGGTGCGGGGATGATGCCGAAGGCGCGAACGTCCGCCTCAGTCAGCGCCACGAACGGCAGTTTTCCGAGACCGACGCCGTAAGCCCACAATGCCTGTGACGACTGCGCGCCGTCTTGCGGCGTCCGCGTTTGAGAATTGATGAACCGTCCGTCGCCGCCGAGCAGAGTGGCCGAGAGTAAGACCTGAAGCCCGACGGGCGCGTAGAAAGTGCCGAAGCCGCCGCGGATCACCGTCTCACCCTTACCGAACGGGTCCCACGCGAAGCCGACGCGCGGAGAGAAACTGACGTTGCGATCAAGCGGCTCAGGCTCGCCGTCATAATTAAGTCGCGCCCCGAGGTTGAACGTCAGTCGAGGGGTGGCCTTCCACGAAACCTGTCCGAAGGCGCCCAGATTCTGCTGCCACGACTGAAAGCCCGGGTTGCCAAATCCCTGCTGCCAGAGGGAGGGGAGACCTAAATTGAAGGCTTGAAGCGCCGTTAAAGTCGTGTCCGCGGGGGGCGCAAGCAACCCGGTCAAGACGCCAGCGTCTCCGGGTTGGAGGGCGCGGGCGAGAGGCTGCCCGGCGGCGAATTGGAAGGCGCCGCCCAAACCGATCTCCGTGACGATACGTGCGTCAACGGGTCTGTACGAGGCGCCGACTTTGAAGTCCGTCGCTCCCCGATTCCAACTTAAAGTGTCTTCAAACTGGTAGCGGCTCTGCCTGATGACGAGTGGAACTGTCGTCGGGCGCCCCAAACTGATCAGTCCGGCGACTGTGATGTTGGTGCTTTCCGGACGGGACGAGACTTGCCGGTAATCGTCGTAAGCATACTGAACGCGCAGTTGATTCACGAGACGATCACTGAAGATGTGAACCCACGTTCCGACCGCGGTGTCATCGTCAGCGGCTTCGATCACTCCGTTGCTCGGAGCTTCCAGGTTATTGGCGCGAAGGAGGTTGTTATCTTCCAGCGCCAGGGTGAAACGTCCGGTGATGAAATCTCTCTCGCCGCGGTTGTAGTCCAGTCGCGTCGTCCAGTCGTAGCTACGGCTCGGCGCGTTGAATTGTCCCTCACTCTGCCGTAGCACTTGCAGGGTCTGCGGGTAGCTCGTGGTGGCGAGTGTGGTTCGCAGCCCTGCGGCGATGCGCCGGGTCGCGTCCGTTGCGTACAGGCCGGACTCGAGAGTTTGCAGATAGACGGACTGCGCCGCGGTCACTGCCAGCAAGGACGGATCGCTCGTGTATGAGCGAACGCGGGCAACGTCGTACTTGAGCGCCTCGAATGAGGTGAAAAAGAACAGCCGGTCTTTCATCAGCGGGCCGCTGAAGGTCAAGCCCGGCGAGGCTCTCCGCTCGGACGCTTTCCTGCCGCTCGCGTTAAGCGGGTCGCGCGCCGCCGTCTTCTCAGAGCGATAAAAGAGGTAGCCGGAGCCGTGAAACGTGTTCGCGCCGCCCCGCGTGACGACGTTGACGGCCGTCCCCGCGCTAAAGCCGTACTCAGCGGCGTAAGCGTTGCGGTTCACCTGAAACTCCTGCACCGCTTCCACGCTGAGGTTCCTGATTCTCAGGCTGCCGGTCCCGGAATCGTTCTCTCCCCCGTCAATCGAAATATAGTTGCTCCGGCCATTGCCCCCGCCGACGGAAAAACCCGAGGTCGAGATCGGGGTGACGCGCGACTGCTGCACGCGCGCCGCCGCCACGTCCGCCACTCCCGGCAGGGTGAAGATGTAGGAGGTGAAATTGCGCGAGAGATTCGGCAGCGTCGCAATCTGCCGACGCTCGACGGTGTCGGCCTGCTGTGTGCGCTCGGTCTCGACGAGCGGCGGTGTCGCGCCGACGCTCACCACTTCATTGATGTGGCCGATCTGGAGCTTAGTGTCGTAGACGTAAATCTGTCCGACCGTCAGCACGACACTCTGCACAATCTGAGACTGGAACCCCGCCGCCTCGACGCGCAGCTCGTAGGTGCCGGGTTGCAAGAGCGGCACCTGATAAGCTCCATCGCCATCGGTCTTGACGCTGCGCATGACCCCGCGCTCGGCCTCCGAGACGGTGACGAGAGCGCCGCCCACCACGTCGCCCGATTGATCCAACACTTTGCCTTTGACGGTCGCGTTCGCGACATCAGCCTGTGCCGGGGCGGCGACCGTTTCCGCGCTCACCGTCAACCACAGGAAGCCGGCCAAGGCAATCGCGGAGAGCAAAGCCGGTCGTCTCATTCGATGTCTGACCGTTGCCGCAAGACGTTGATCGCCCGAAACGAGGATGAGCTTAGTAGCCGGGGCTACTGCCGTGGGGGGATGAATGGGAAGGTGATCCCTGAGTGAGGTCATAGCATTCCTCCAGTATGTAAAGAAGCTATGCGACAAAAAGAACTGGGGGTGGACCGATATTCGGGATGCCCCCGCCCGACCGCAGCGCGTCCGTCGCTTGCCGCGCGCTGCCGTCAATTGGTGGACGAGTATAGTCCCAAAAGCAGAAAAAGAATAAAAAAGGGATTGGGTCGCACCTTCGTCAGATTCAGAGAGAACCTGACAGGAGACTGTAGGAGAGGAAAAGCAGCAGGAAACCTGTCAATTCTGACAGTGTGGATGGAGCAGGCAGGCGCGGTCTTGTGCAGGACGAGTCTATCGCGGCTCAACGATGAGTCGGAGGTGCCTGCTTCATCTCGTCACTGTCGAAGGTTGGGAAAGGTGCCGGGCGCTTCCGCCCCCAGCGTCGGATGCGCCCGGCTGCGCGTGTGCGTGGCGTCGTTGCTGACGATCAAACAACGCCCGCGCTCGCGCCTACCGGCGGACTGCCCCTAGCCCGCCAGCAGTGTCGTCAGACAGATTGCTTTCAGTTCCGCTAGCTGAGATTTGTCTAAGAAGAAGTTGGCCCCGGCATCAAGGCACAGTTGGCGGAGGGGGGAGTCGGAGGTAAACATGACGATCACGGTCGTAGAGTCCGTGCGGCGAATCTCCTGGAGCACTTCGAGCCCGTCCTTGTGCGGCATCGAGATGTCCAGGACGAGGAGGTGGGGTTTGAGTTCTGCGAACAGCCGTAAAGCTTCCACGCCGTCCGCCGCTGTCCCGACCACATTGCACCCCTCTATTTCGGAAAGCGCACGTTGGATCAGCTTACTGAGCACTGCCGAGTCTTCGGCGATGACGATTCTCAACTCTTTCACTTCTACTGCTCCCCTTACTGCCTTGTAGTAAAAGGGGAGAGTCTGCTCTCAACCGGAGCGTGGGACAATCAACGTGAAAATGATTCTGCTGTCGTCATTTGCGAAGGAGACGGTTGTCATATTTTCTATGACAAGTGGATGAGCGGCTTAATGGTGAGGACTTCAGATGGGGCGTTGCCGGGGAGGCGCGGGAGGGTCGCTGCTCAGTTCGCGAGCCGGTTCTTGATGGCGTAGCGCACCAGTTGGACGGTCGTCTTCATCTGCATCTTTTCCAGGATGCGCGCGCGGTAGGTGCTAACGGTAGGCGCGCTGAGCGAGAGTTCTCCGGCAATGTCTTTCACGGACTTGCCCGCGCCGAGGAGGCAGAGAATCTGGAACTCTCTGGGCGAGAGCGCTTCGTGTGGGTGCGCGGGGGGCGTGCCGGCGTGCGGGGAGCTGAGCAACGTTTCCACCACGAACTCACTGAAATAGCGCCCCCCCTGCAAAATCTTTCGCACGGCCTTCGTCAACTCCTCGGGCGCGGCGTCTTTGCACATGAAGCCGGACGCGCCCAGCCGGAGAGTGCGGACGGCGAACTGGTCTTCCGGGTAAACGCTCAGGATGAGCACGGGCAGGCATGGCCGCGCGCTTCTCACTTCGGGCAGCAGGTCGAGGCCGCTCTTCCCAGGCAGGTCTATGTCGAGCACCGCGAGGTCGAAAGCCTGCTCGCGCACCAGCCGCAACGCCTCGTGCGCGTCGGTGGCTTCGGACACTTCGACATCACGCTCGTCGGACAGAATCTCCCTCAGGCCGCGCCGCACGACCGCGTGGTCGTCCACGATGAGAACGCGAATCATGTCTGTCCTTTGGTGGTCACTAATCCGAGGGGCCGGAGAGCAGTATGCTGGCGGTGACGAGAGTTCCCTCATCCATCCGGCCCTTGACGGCGAGCGTGCCGCCCAGCATCTCCGCCCTCTCACGCATCCCCAGCAGACCGAGCGAGCTCGGAGCCGAAAGTTGCTCGTCGGTCACTCCCCCGCCGTCGTCTTGCACGCAGAGCGTCGCGCGGTCGTCGCCGACGTGCAGCCCGACAGAGACGTGCCGGGCGCGCGCGTGGCGCGCCACGTTCGTCAGCGCCTCCTGCAGTATGCGGAACAGCGCCGTCGCCTGTTCCGCGCCGAACCGCACGCCTTCATCAGGCAGGGCGCACTCGCAGGGGATGCGTGTGCGCCGCTCGAACTCCTGACACTGCCACTCGACGGCCGCCGAAAGTCCCAGCGCGTCCAGCACTCTGGGACGCAGCTCCGTCGAGAGGTTCTTCACCGCGGCGATGGTCTCGTCGAGCAGCAACCCGACGCCCTTCAACCTTTCCGCCATCGAGTCGCGCACGCCCGCGTCCGCCGACTCGGGTAGCATCCGCGTGAGTCGCGCGACGTCCATCTTCAGGCCGGTCAACCCCTGCCCGAGCACGTCATGAATCTCGCGCGCGATGTCAGCTCGCTCCTTCTCGCGGACTGACTGGAGGTGCGCCGCCAGTGCGCGCAACTGCTGGCGCGAACTCTCGACCTGCTCCTCAGCCGTCTTGCGCTCGGTCTCGTCGCGCCTCGTGCCCCAGACGCGGAGCAGGTAGCCGTTGACGACGATGCCGATGAGGCTGCTCGTGAAATGCCTCCGGCGACCGTCCGCCAAAACCTCGACCGTCTCCACGTCGAGCAGGCGGTAGCCGTTGGCGACGAAGGTGCGGAGTGAGGCGATGTTGCCTTCGTCGGCCACGGTGAAGTACTGGCCGAGGCGCGCGCCCACGAAGTCGTCGGCGCGGTCGTGGCCGTACAGGCGCGCCATCACGTCGTTGCACTCCGCGACGTAGGCATACTTTTTAAACAGCTCGATCTGCTCGTCGGCGGGCAGCGTGATGTCAATGGGTCGCTCCAACTCGTGCCGCACGATGGCTTCCGAGCTGTTGACGACGAAGGAGCGGTAACGTTCCTCGCTCGTCCTGAGCGCCGCTTCGATGTGCTTGCGGTCAGTGATGTCTTCGACCATCGCCAGCCCGTAGAGTGGCGCGCCCTGCCAGTTGCGGATGACGAGCGCCGTCAGGTCGAGCCACACGAGCCGCCCGTCCTTCGTAGTGAAACGCTTCTCCAGACGGTAGCTCGGAATCTCGCCCCGGAAGAGACGCCCGGCCAGCACCACGTCTTTCCCCACGTCGTCCGGGTGCGTGATGTCCACGAAGGTGCGCTTAAGCAGTTCGCGTCGGCTGTAACCCAGCACCTCGCAGAGCGCCTCGTTCACCCTGTACAGGCGATAGTCCAGGCCGACGAGCGCCATGCCGATCGGAGCGCGGTCGAAGACGAGGCGGAACTGCTCCTCGTCCGCACGCGCGGGCTGCGACGCCTCATGAGCCTCCGGCAGCAAACCCTCTGCGGGCGTCACACCGCCGTGTGAGCCGACACCTGCGCGCTGATGTTTTCCTTCTCCCATCATGAAAACCCTGCCCGATAAAACTGCGGCCGGAGCCGCACATGCGGCATCAAGCGATGCAGAGAGCGAACAGGCACCTCCAGCTTACCTGTGAGCTGGAGGTGCCTGCTTCATCACATCACTGCCGACGACCGATGAAATCAGATGTCGCGGAACTTACTGGATGACCAGTGGAATCTCCGATGCGACTTGCAGATCGATCAGCGCGTAAAGGCGTCGGTCGATCTGGAAGAACAGTGCCGCCTTTTTTCCGGGGATCACTTTTTCCACGATCGGAATGTATTTCTGCCGCGTCTGCGCCAACTCAACCTGGACGGTGCTCCACCGCTGGATCATTGTGATGGCCTGAGCATCAGTCAGCACTTTTTGATTCGCCGCATAGTCCTTGATGACCGCGTAAAACTCGTCGTAGTGCTTGGACATGTCCAAGGCGTACTGGTCATAGACCGGCCAAAACTTGGTCGCTTCCGTCTCCGTCAGCGGCACGTTCAAGGCGATGATCTGCTTTTTCTCTGCCCGCAGGTCACGGCGCACCAATGCCAGGTCTTTCTCAACCTGAATACCTGTCTCCGTCTCCTTTTGCGCAAAAGCCGAACTGCTCGCCGCCGCGAAGGCGAAAACCAGAACACAACATGAGAAGATTACCTTCTTCATTCTTAACTCTCCTGTTTGACTGACTAAACCATCCAGCGGATCAGTACCTTCATGATTGTCCAAATCTTATTAGCCACCCTCCCGCTGGGTAACTGTCAAAATTGACAGGTTTAACTTTCGGCGCGGCTCTCAGGCAGGTTTTGCATCTCCGGCGGGGATGATCCTTCGCGCCGCTCCTTTTCGCGTATAGAGGTGAGGGCAAAAGCTTAATCGCCGCCCCGTATGGCGTTGCCGCCACTTCCGCCGGAGGAGGTCTCTGATGTCAGTTCGTTCAAGCCGCACCAAGCACATCTTCTTCGCCGTCTTCGGCCTGATGACGCTCTTCGTCTTCTACCTCTACGAGACGCCGTTTCTGAACTCGAAGTCTCCCGTCTGGCAGCACGTCGAGCCGGTGAAGTGGCTGCTGCTGCCACACGGGATCGCCGGCGCAGTTGCACTCCTCCTCGCCCCGTTCCAGTTCTCCGCCCGGCTGCGCCGAC
>JBJMGS010000399.1:0-28046 GCA_045807785.1 Pyrinomonadaceae bacterium | reverse complement strand
GGAAGAACGACGGACGCTTCGGGAACTGGCGGCGATTGCAAACATGAGCGAGCGAAACCTGACTAGAGTTTTTCGTGAGACGACTGGAATTTCCGTCGGGGAGTACATCGAGAAACTCAGGGTGGAGTTAGCTCAAGGCTTGCTTGCCGATCCTCGGCTGAGCATCGAGACAATCGCCACACGCGTCGGCTTCGAGAGCGCCCGACAACTGCGCCGCACATTGAAAAAGCTGTTGGGCGTCTCGCCATCTATGTTCAGGAGATCGTCCGCTGCTAAGTGACACGTAGGACCAAACTTTGCGCGCGCAAAGTTTAGCGGGCAAGGAGAGTTGAAAATCAGCGGATGCGCGTCATCTGCCGCCAGAAGAATTTGCCGAGGCGTGAGAAGCGGTTGCCGCCGTCGCGCGAGCCCTGTTCGACGCTCACGCCGAGGGCGGCGGCGAGCTGCTGGTTCGGCTGCGCGATGTCCTCGTCGCCGTGGCGCTCGGAGAGCCAGCGGTCGAACGTGCGCGCCACGGCGCGGCGCTGCTCGACCGGCGACTCGGCGATGAACGCGCCGACGAGATCGTTCGACTCGGCGATCTCCGAGCGGTTCGCCTCGTAGTAGCGGCGCAGCGCCGTGAAGACCCGTTCCTCGCCCAGCAGCTTTTCGAGCGCGCCAAACATGAGCGCGCCCTTGGCGGCGACGATGGCCGCGT
Organism: Pyrinomonadaceae bacterium; assembly: GCA_045807785.1. Lineage (GTDB taxonomy): Bacteria > Acidobacteriota > Blastocatellia > Pyrinomonadales > Pyrinomonadaceae > JAIVGV01. The sequence continues at coordinate 27,349 of JBJMGS010000399.1, read as the reverse complement.
ACTGGAAAGAATTGTGGTAGTCGCGCGCGGCGCGGTCGGCGGTCATGTCCTCGCCGCCGAAGGTGCGATAGATTTCGTACACGCCGCGCAGTTGATCCGCGCTCGCCTCGTCGGCGCGCTCCGCGCCGTAAGTCTCGCGGTAATAGACGAGCGCCGACCAGTGCGCGAGCGCCTCGTCCAGCACGGGCTGGCGCTCCGGGTCGCTCCCCACCGTCACGCCCCACCACTGGTGCGCCACCATGTGCGCCACCGCGAACTCCAGACTGTCTTCGACCGACGTGCGCTGCTCGCGCACGATCTCGGGCAGGTTGCGCACGGCGGGCGAGTCGAAATCGACGTAGAAGGCGCTGGCGATCACGCTCAGCCCGGCGAACTCGGCGCTGCCCAGCCCCGCGACGAGCGGGACTTCCGCCACGCTCAAAGTCCGGCCGGGCAGCGCGCCGAACCGCGCGTTGAAAATCCGCGCCGCCTTCGCCGCCACGTCCAGCACGCGCCGCCCGGTCTTCTCGTGCTCGCGCCAGAAGATCGAGCGCACGCGCACGCCCTCGACCTGCTGCTCAGCCGCCTGCAAGCCCCGCCCCGCGACCAGCGCGAAGTTGCGCAGGCTCTCTCCGGCGAAACTCCGCTCCGCCGCGTTCGCCGTGGCGGAGTCCGCCGACGGCGCGGGCTCCGCGCGCGACTCGGCGGAAGTAAACAGCCCGATGTCGCGCGGGGCGTTGACGGTTACGTCGTAGTCGGCGACCTCTTCGTAGAGCCAGTCGCCGACGGTGGCGCGCGCGTCGCGCTGCCACTCGCTCCCCTGGCGCACAGCGAGGACGGGGTAGCACGCGCCGAGCAGCATCACGCCGCGCGAGAGGAAGTTGGTGTCGCGCGCGTGGCGCACCTCGCGCGTGTCGCGCACCGCCGCTCCGAGCTGCTGTATGACGTGCGAGGGCAGGCTCGTCTCGTCCGGGTCGATTTCGGGGACGGTGCCCTTGAAGTCGATCTCGATCTCGGCGGCGCCGCCGGGCGCGACCGCCTCGCGCAAGTTGACGCGCAGCACCGTCGCCTGATCGTCTAACGCGAACTGAAGCGCCGCCCCGGTCGCGGCGGCGCGCACCTGCGAGACCTCGACGCGCGGCTCGTCCGCCTCGGCTGCGGCGTCTTGCGCCGGCGACGCGGCGGGCGTGCGCGGCGGCGTGGAAGGCAGCGTGCCGCGCGTGTTCGCGTAGAGGTGAAAGTAGAGTGCGTTAGTGGGGTGGTCGTCGCGGTTCAGCCAGCGCACGCGCTCGGTGCCGGTGAACGTGCGCGCGTCGAAGTCGAGCGCGAGACGGATGCGGTAGCGCGTGCGCGCGGCGGGCGCTGGCGTCGCGCGCCTGTCCGCGACGGGCGTCGGGCTGACGCGCGTCTGCGCCGCCGATGAGACGACGACGCACGCGACGTAACACAATGCCGCGAATTGCCGCCGAACCGTTCGCGTACTGCCTGGTCGCATCAGTTCCACAATGCTTTTTACTCAGGCGTTCGCTTGGACGAATGACCAAGAAAATCAGGGTCAGCGAGAAGCATCGACGCTATCTCGCCGACCCGCGCCCGCCTGCCTACGCAACCGACCAAAAGACCAACTTGCCCATCGTCGCCGAGACGTGAGCGCAGGGCATCGGCGTGCTTCACGGCGTTAGACTGCGCCAGACAGATCAACCCCATTGCCCTGACGATGGGGTTCTCGTCATCGAGCATTCTTTTGAAGTCGCCTTCATCTCCGACGCGAAGGATGTCCTCCGACAGGAGGAAGAACTCACCTCTTACCCCCCAACCGACCACCTTGCTCGACACCTCCTTGACCAATCTCAGTCTGAAGAGGAGCGACGTGAGTTCGTACTTGCGCGAGGGGGCATGAAACCCCCGCCCCGGCGCGAGGCTCTGACCATGCGCTTGATAGTAATTTCCCAATAGCACGACGAAGATAAAGCACGAGAGCTGGAATCTTTTCATCGATATCACCTCAAGATCATTTCCGCTTCGGCGTCTCCGTCACGGTGACGGCGCGGATGCGGTCGCCGCGCGCGATTGAGTCAACCACGTCCATGCCTTGAGTGACGCGACCGAAGACGGTGTAGCCGCCGTCGAGGTGCGGCTGCGGCGCGTGCGTGACGAACCACTGAGAGCCGCCCGTGTCTTTCCCCGACAGCGCCATGCCGACCGCGCCGCGATCATATGGTACCTCGTTGATCTCGCAGCGAATCTGGTAGCCGGGGCCGCCGTTGCCATCGCCGCGCGGGTCGCCGCCCTGCACGACGAAGTTCGGCACGACGCGGTGAAACGCGATGCCGGTGAAGTAGCCGCGCCGCGCCAGTTCGACGAAGTTATCGACGTTCAGTGGCGCGTCGTCCGGCAGCAGTTCAATCGTGAACACGCCCTTGTCGGTCGCGACGACAGCCTGCACGCGCAGGTCGCGGCGCGCGAGCGCACGGCGGTAGTCGGCGAGGTGGTTGCGCGTGGCGACGGTCTGGATGCGCTCTTCCGCCGCCTCGTTCGGGTTCGCGGCACGTAGTTGCGCGGCGGCGCGCAGGCGGATCAGGTAGTCGGACGAGTCGAGCGCCGTGCGGATCGCCGCGAGCGCGTCTTCATTCTTTTGCTTGCCGAGCGCGTCGAGGATGGAGAGCGCGGCGTCGTTCAACTGATCGTTCATCGCGGACGGAAGAGCCGCGACGAGGGCGCGCACGGTCTCGGCGTCGGGCTGATCCGTGCCGAGCAGATCGGCGGCGGTCGCGCGCACGATGACATCCTCCGACTTCAACTGAGCGCGCATGAGCGGGGCGAGATCGAGCGGCTTGAAAGCGGCGACGGCGCGCAACACGTCCGGCACGGCGAGCGCGGGCGTCGCCGTGTCGGCGAGGATGCCGCGCAGCGCGAGTTGCGCGTCGGCCTGCACGGTCAGCACGCTGTTGCCGGCGCGCTCGCTCGTCATCTGCCCGATCTCGGCCAGCCCCTGCGCGATTGCCGAGATCGCCTGCCACGCGAGCTTATTCTCTGCCACGCGCAGGGCGAGGTTCGAGAAAGGCTTCTCCCTCATGTACTGCGCGGGTGCGATGCGCGCGAAGGCGACTTCCGTTTCGGGATCGACGTAGCCTTGCGCCTCTCGCACCGCGCGCAAAAACGTGAGCGCCCGCTGATCGGAAGTGTTCACCAGAACGCGACCCAGCGCCGTGACGGCTTCGAGCAGCTCGTTCAACTCCGCCGGGTGCGACGCGGGCGTGACGGTCTTCGCCGTGCGGTACGCGGCGAAGACCGTCTCGCCGCGCTTGAGCAGGGTGTCGGCGGCGCGCGCGTCGTGCAGTTGTGCCAGCGCGCGCAGGGCGCTGACGCGCACGCGCAGGTCGCGGTCGTTGGCAGCGCGGTCGAGCAGCACGTCGAACGCCGCCTTGTCTTCGGCGGCTCCGAGCGCGCGCGCGGCGTTGGCGCGGGCGACCGCGTCAGTGTCCGTGGTGAGCATCGCGCGCAGGGCTTCGTTGGCGCCCGCATCCTTCGCGCGCAGACGCGAGAGCGTGTTGGCGGCGTCGGCGCGCACGCGCGCGTCCGGGTAGGTGAGATAGAGCGCGACCGTCTTGGGGGCGTCCGCCGGGCGCGCGCGCAGCGCCGCCGTGAGACCCAGCAGGATCACTTCGCGGCTCGGCGCGGGACGTCGCCCGCGCTCGAAGTTGAGCGCGGCCACAATCGCGTCGCCGAAAAGTTTCGCGCTCACCTTGTCGTCGCGCGGGAGCGCCGCCGCGATCTTACCCAACGCCTCGACGGCGCGTGCGCGCACCTCGTCGGGGATGGGCGCGCGCGTGGCCGCGATGAGGGCGGTCGCGTCGCGCACCGCCTCGATCTCGCCGAGCGCGAACGCCGCCATCGCGCGCACCGACACGTCTCTGTCCGACTGCATGACGGGCACGAGGGACGGGACGGCGCGCGGATCGCCGATGCGACCGGCGGCGAGCACGGCGCGCGCGCGCACAGTGGGCGACGGATCGGAGAAGAGGGCGCCGAGATCGTCCATGTCCCAGCGTCGCTCGTCTTCCGCGCTCACGATCTTGATGAGCGTCTCTTCGGGTACGACGCGCGATGCCGCGGCGGGCTTGTGCTGCGCACGCGCGACGCGCGCTGGCCGCGGCGTCTGCGCGTTGATAGTCGCGGCGGCGAGCGAGAAGAGGATGAGCGGCGCGGCGACGTGTCGCAGGGGGAGTCGCACGTTTCGCGTGGCGCGTGAGAGTCGCGCGCGACGCGTGCGCGCGGACGTGTGGCGTTCGTTTCGTGTCTCTTGTCTCATGGAGTTTAGCTGGCAGCCGACGGGCGCGACACAATGATAGCACCTCGCACGGCGCGTGCGGACGGGGAGTCGCGAGGTATGTATCGGCGAAGCACGGGCATGCTGTCAAGCGCGAAGTCGCGCGCGGCCTGATCGAAATGAAAGGGGCACGTTCGGAAATCTACGTCGCGGCGCGCATCGGGCAGAGTGGCGCGTGAGATCGAGCGGGCGCGGCGCGTGCGGGCGACTCGCGTCGGGTGGCGGCGCGTCGGTTGTCGGATTTTTGTTGCGCGTCGCGACGGCGTGCGGTAGCGCGCACGTGGCGAAGAGGCCAGTTTCCGCGCCGGACGTGACTCGCGGCGGGTCGGGCGCGTGTGGCACCGAGGTTGCGATACGAGCACAGGGTTAATTAAATTCTCGACCCGCCGCGAGCGGGTCGAAGGAGGCAAACATGTTGAAAAAGTTTCTGACGCTCGTGCTCGGGTGCCTGCTCGTCTCGACGCAGTCGGGCGCGACCGTTTTCGCAGCCGGTCAAGCATCCGGCGACGCTCAGACCGTCGAGCAGGTGAAGATCAACGTCAACCGCGCCGGGCTCGGCGAGAAGGCGCGCGTGACGGTGAAATTAAAGGACGGCACGAAACGCAAGGGCTACGTCGCCGAGCGGCACGAAGAGGATTTCGTCCTGCGCGACCGCAAGACCGACGCGCCTTCAACCATCGCCTACAGGGACGTGAGCAAGGTCGAGATCGAACACGGTCATTCGACGGCGCGCAATACCACCATCGGCGTCGGCATCGGCGTGGGCGCCGTGGTACTCGCGTTGACCCTCATCTTTGCTTCGCTGAATGACTGAGAAGGATGTCCGTGGACAGTTGCCCTTGGTCAGTAGTCAGTGGTTAGTTGTTTCGTGTCGCTTGAGCCTGTCGCCCGTGCGACGGAACTCAAGTCGAGTAGGCGCAAAACAACTAACGACGGACAGCTTTTTACACCCGCTCGATCTCGACGAGCGCGTCGTAGAAGGTCGCGCCACCGCCCATGTCGGTGAGACCCTGCGAGGTGAGCTGGTTGATGTTCGCCCCGTCCGGCGAGAGCTTGTTCCACCAGACCGACGGCGAGACGACGACGCCCTCGCGCGCCCGCGTGGTGACGACGGCGCGCAACTCACATGCGCCGCGCTCGTTGAAGGCGCGGACGCGGTCGCCGTCGGCGATGCCGCGCGCGGCGGCGTCTTGCGGGTTGATCTCGACGAAGGGGGCGCGCTCCTGTCTAAGTTGCTTCGGCAGATTCGCGAAGCTCGAATTGAGGAAGGCGTGCGCCGCCGGCGAGACGAGCGCGAGCGGGAATTTTTCCGCCAGGCGCGGAGCACTCATGCGCGACTCGCGCGGCGGGATGAATTCGGGCACGGCGGGCAAGCCCTGCGCCGCGAGCCGCTCTGAATAAAGCTCGCACTTGCCCGACGGCGTGCCGAAGTTGCCCTCAGCGAAAGGCGCAAAGTCTTCGGCGAGGCTCAAACGCACCCAGCCGCGCTCGCGCAAACTCTCAAGCGTGACACCGCGCAGCGCCGGGTGATCCACGTCGAGCGCCTGTCGCGCGATCTCTTCGTCCGAGTCGGTGAAACAGTCTTCGGTGAAACCGAGACGCGCGGCGAGCAGGCGGAAGACTTCGGAGTTCGGTCGCGCCTCGTGGAGCGGCGCGATCGCAGGCTCGTTCAAGGTGAGGTAGAAGTGGCCGTAAGCCTTGTGCAGGTCGAAGTGTTCGAGCTGCGTCGTCGCCGGGAGCACGATGTCTGCGTAGTCGCAGGTGTCGGTCATGAACTGCTCATGGACGACCATAAACAGGTCTTCGCGCCGTAAGCCTTCGAGCACCTTCCTTTGATCTGGCGCGACCGCCGCCGGGTTCGAGTTATAGACGTAGAGCGCGCGCACGGGCGGATCGTCCACCCGCGTCAAAGCATCGCCGAGCGCGCTCATGTTGAGCGTACGCGGTGGCGGCGAGGGGATGAGATCGGGGCGTTCGAGCGCTTGGTGGTTGAGGGGGAACGCGCCGGAGGTCGAGAGCAGCGCACCGCCCGCCGCGTCGCGCCAGGCACCCGTCACGGCGGGCAGGCAGAGCACCGTGCGCACGGCCATGCCGCCGCCCGCGTGCCGCTGCATCCCGTAATTCAGGCGGATGGCGGCGGGGCGCGTTTGCGCGTACTCGCGCGCGAGCCGCGTGATCGTCGCGGCGTCGAGCCCGCAAATCTCGGCGACGCGTTCGGGCGAATACTCGCTCGCGCGCCGTCGCAAGTCGTCCGCGCCGACGGTGTGTCGCTCTAGGTAATCTTTATCTTCCAGACCTTCGGCGAAGATGACGTGCATGAAGCCGAGCGCGAGCGCGGCGTCGGTGCCGGGCAGGATCGCGACGTGCTCGTCGCATTGATCGGCGGTGCGCGTGCGGCGCGGGTCGATGGCGACGAGTCGCGCACCTTTGTGTTTGGCTTCGAGGATGAAGCGCCAGAGGTGGACGTTCGACGAGAGCGTGTTCGTGCCCCAGAGGATGATGAGGCGCGCTTCGCCGAAGCGTTCGGGGTCTGTGCCGATCTTCGTGCCTAGCGTTGAGAGCATGCCTTCCGTCCCGGCGGACGCGCAGATCGTGCGATCGAGGATCGTCGCGCCGAGCCGGTTGAAGAAGCGCCTGTCCATTGATTCGGACTGCACGAGCCCCATCGTGCCGCAGTAGCTGTAGGGCATGATGGTCGCTGCGCCCTCAGTCGATTCTGAGAGCGCGCGGTAGCGTGAAGCGATCTCGTCGAGAGCCTCATCCCAACTGACGGGCGCAAACTTTCCTTCGCCCTTCTTCCCCACCCGACGCAGGCAAGTCTTGACGCGGTCGGGGCTGTGCGTGCGCTCGTGGTAGTTGGCGACCTTCGTGCAGAGCGAGCCGCGGGTGAACGGGTGATCTGGATCGCCCGCGACCGCGACGGCGCGCCCCGCCTCGACCGTCACGAGCATCGCGCAGGTGTCCGGACAGTCGTGCGGGCAGGCGGCGCGGACGATCTTCGTGTCTGCATTGTCAGTCATATAGATAGCTCGCTCGATTGTACGTCGTTCGCGAATACCTTTATAATTCAGCCTAAATATTATGGCACAAATTACAGAACAAGGCGTGCTCGACGCGCTGAGACAAGTCCAAGACCCCGATCTCCACAAGGACATCGTCACGCTCGGCTTCGTCAAGGATTTGAAGATCGACGGCGGCGACGTTTCGTTTCGCATCGTCTTAACCACGCCCGCGTGCCCCGTGCGCGAGCAGTTGCAGCAGCAAGCCGAAGAGGTCGTGCGTGCGCTGCCCGGCGTCTCGTCCGTGCGCGTGACGATGGACGCGGTCGTGCCGCAAGGGCGCGGGCTTGGCGAGAAGGTGACCGTGCCGGGCGTGCGTAACATCGTCGCGGTCTCTTCGGGCAAGGGCGGCGTCGGCAAGTCCACGGTCGCGGTGAACCTCGCCGTCTCGCTCGCGCGCGACGGCGCACGCGTCGGGTTGATGGACGCAGACGTGTATGGCCCGAACGTGCCGCTGATGCTCGGCGCGTCGCGGGTGCGCCCGGAGATCGCGGGCAACAAACTCGTCCCCGTCGAGGCGCACGGCGTCAAACTCATGTCGATGGCGCTCCTCAAGCCGGGCGACGAGCCGATGATCTTGCGCGGGCCGATCCTGCACGGTCTCGTCAAACAGTTTCTCCAAGACGTGCTCTGGGGCGAGCTGGATTACCTGATCGTGGACATGCCGCCGGGCACGGGCGACGTGCAACTCTCTCTCGCGCAACTCGTCCCCGTGCAGGGCGCGGTGCTCGTGACGACGCCGCAGGACGTGGCGGTCGCCGACGTGCGCCGCGCGCTCAGGATGTTCGAGACGGTTGCCGTGCCGGTCTTAGGCATCGTCGAGAACATGAGCTACTTCGTCGCGCCGGACACAGGCGTGCGCTACAACATCTTCGGCGAGGGCGGCGGGCGGAAGCTGGCGGAGACTTACGGCGTGCCGTTTCTCGGCGCGGTGCCGCTCGGCATGGAGGTGCGCGAGGGTGGGGACAAGGGCGTGCCGGTCGTCGTCGGCCAGCCCGACTCAGTGCAGTCTGAGGCGTTCCGGCGCGTCGCGGAAGAGGTGGCGCGGCAGGTCTCGATTGAGGCGATGAAGCCGGAGCTGAAGATCGTGATGAGCGGGGCTTAAAAACTGTCAGTCGTTCCCGGTCAGTCGTCCGTTGTTTGTGATTCGAGGGCTGAACGGTTAAAATTACCCCGTCAGTTTTTAAGAACGGACGACGGACAACTGACCACGGACAGAATCATCTGATTACCAGACACCCACGACTGATTACCCAGAAGGAGAGTTTTTGATGTCAACAGCGACGATGCCGACGGTGACGCTCAACGTCACAGACCCGGCGGTGACGGAGATTAAGAAGTTCATGGCGGGCGAAGAGGGCTTGCCAGAGACGGCGGGCTTGCGCGTGCGGGTCGTGCCCGGCGGCTGCTCGGGCTTCCAGTACAGCCTGAACATCGAGGAGGAGTCGCGTCAGGGCGATCACGTGCTTGAGGCGAACGGCGTGCGACTCTTCGTGGACATGTTCAGCGCGCAGTACCTGAACGGCGTCGAGATCGACTACGTGTCGAGCGTCATGGGTCAGGGCTTCGCGTTCAAGAACCCGAACGCGACCGGCTCGTGCGGCTGCGGCACCTCGTTCACGGCGTAAAGTTTCGGCGCGTCGAGTCTCGCTCAACAGACGCGGTACGCTCTGAAAAGCGCGCCGCGCTTCCAGCCCTCTCGCGGGGGAAGTGAAGCGCGGCGCGCTTTTGTGCGTACCGCGTTTCTCTTTTTTCGTGTAAACTCAGCGGCACAACCCAAGCAAGTTACAATTTAACGAGCAGAAGGAGCGGAACAACCATGCCTAGAATCGAGGCGGAGACGGCGACGGGGACGCAGGCTTTCGAGGCGCAGGAGGGGCGCAAGCTCGTCCTCGCGATTGAGGACGCGGGCATCGACATCCTGCACCGCTGCGGCGGCAACGCCAAATGCACGACCTGCCGCGTCGAGGTGCTCGCCGGCGACCCCGGCGAGATCGGTGACGCCGAGCGCGAGCGTCTCGCACGCGAAACCGGGCTCGCCGAAAACGTCCGCCTCTCTTGTCAGGTTCACGTCCAGGACGAGCTCAAGGTGCGCGTCGTCAATCAGGCGAGCACGCGCGGCATGGACGCGGGGCCGAGACCAGTAGAGTAGATGTTAGATGTCAGATGCTGGATGTTGGTAAGGAAGGACTCTGCTGTCACTAGCATCTAACATCTAACATCTAGTATCTGCTTTTTATTGCTTAGCTTCATGCTTGGTGCTAATCTTCGCGACGTTAACCGAGCACACAAAGCTTTTCAGCTCACACCGAAACAACCAGCCACTTTCGGAGGGAACATGCTGATCGAGTCAACCACACATCTCCCCGTGGGTCTCGCTTGGGCGGGCGATCTCTTCCACTCGCCGACCGCGACCGACATCGCGCGCATCCTGCTACGCTGGAGTCACTTCGTCTTCGGCATCACCTGGATCGGGTTGCTCTACTTCTTCAACCTCGTCAACGTCCCGTTCCAAAAAGGTCTCGACGCCGACACGAAGAAGAAGGTCAACCCGGACCTGCTCTCGCGCACGCTCTGGTACTTCCGCTGGGGCGCGGTCGGCACCGTCCTCGTCGGGCTCGCTTACTACGCGATGTACATCCTCTCGGCGGACGTGACGAACGCCAACGCCGCGGGCGGCAGCGCGAACGTCTGGGTCGTGCTCGTCGTCTGGCTGCTGATGCCGATCGTCGTCTTCGCCATCGAGTACATGATCATCATGAAGGTGCCGGCGCTGACGAAGGACGGGCGGCTGTTCGCCGTCGTCGTCTTCGTGCTGGTCGTCATCATGTCGTACCTCATCGTCCGCTGGCTCGACGGGCAGTTGTCGGTCGGGAGCGATCACTTCGCCTCGAACAAGACCTTCTCCATCGGCATCGGCGGCGCGCTCGGCTTGATCATGCTCTTGAACGTCTGGGGCATCATCTGGCCCTTGCAGAAGCGCATCATCGCGGCGTTCGCCGGGACAGGCCCCGCCGCGCCGCCGGAGTTCGCGCGCCGCGCCTTCCTCGCCTCGCGCACGAACGCCTGGCTCTCGCTCCCGCTGCTCTTCCTGATGGCGACCTCGCACGGCGACTGGATCATCTTCGGGCACTAGCCGAAGGCAAGTGACAAGTAAACCGTGACCGGTGACAAGCAAAACCTGCTTGCTTGTCACCGGTCACGGTTTGCGTTTTAAGGCTTTTGACGGTTTTCGCGTGTGACAGTAATGGCAACGATTTGCCATGAAGACACGGGCACGGCGGGTGTAAACTGGTAGCACGCCTGAAAAGTAACAAGAGCCACCTCGAAAATGAAAGGCAAAGCCATGATTACGAAAGTCACTTACCAGCCCAAAGAGTTCAACCTGAGCGGGTTGAACGGCATCTCGGACAAGACGCTGGAGATGCACTTCAAGCTCTACCAGGGTTACGTCAAAGAGACGAACAGGCTGACGGAGAAAATCTCCGCGTTCCTCTCGGACGGCAAGGTCGATCAGGAGGAGATGCCCGCCTACTCGGAGCTGACGCGCCGCATGGGGTTCGAGTACAACGGCATGGTCTTGCACGAATACTACTTCGGCAACATGAAGCGGCAGGGCAACGTTGACCCTGACCAGAATTCGACGTTCTACAAACTCGCCGAGGAGTCGTTCGGCAGCTATGACATCTGGAAGGCAGACTTCTCTTCGGTCGGCAAGATGCGCGGCGTGGGCTGGTCGATCTGCTACCAGAACCCGGCGAACGGCGCGTTGTCGAACCACTGGATCACGCTGCACGAGACGGGCAACGTCTCCGGCTTCGTCCCCGTCCTCGTGATGGATGTCTGGGAGCACGCCTTCATCCTCGACTACGCGCCCGCCGACCGTCCCAAGTACATCGAAGCGTTCTTCTCCAACATCGACTGGGCAGCGGTCGAAGCCCGGCTCAAGGTCGACGCCGTCTCGCGCCCGGCGACGGCGTAGTTCTGAGTGGGGTGGCTCTCCCGCGGACGTGACAGCAACCGGAAGCGTGACAAATTCGGCGGCGTTAACTTTATGAGGTGATACAATCCGCCGCCGATGAGGTGCCCTGCCTGTTCAAACCAAATCCCCGACGAGAGCCACTCGTGCCCCTCCTGCGGTCAGGCGCTAAATAGTTCTTACCTCCCGACCATGCCGCTCGCGGCGGCGCCCGCCGCCGCGGTAGCCGAAGATGCCTCGCCCGAAAGGAAGAAGGCATCCGGGCGGTCACGCGCCGGCCTTACCCCGACGTCGCTGGAAAACGCACGATTCATCCCCGGCGAGATGCTGGCGGGGCGCTACCGGATCGTGGGCCTGCTGGGCCGCGGCGGCATGGGTGAGGTCTACCGCGCGGAAGACCTCAAGCTGGAACAACCCGTCGCGCTCAAGTTCCTCCCCGAGAGCCTCTCGCACGATGAAGCGGCGCTGGCGCGCTTTCGCCGCGAGGTCCGCACGGCGCGCCAGGTCTCGCACCCGAATGTCTGCCGCGTTTACGACATCGGCGAGATAGAAGGCCAACACTTCCTCTCGATGGAATACATCAGGGGGGAAGAGTTGGCGTCGTCGCTCAGGCGCTTCGGCCGCCTGCCGGAGGGTAAAGCGGTCGAGATCGCACGACAGATTTGCGCCGGCCTCGCTGCGGCGCATAAGGTGGGGATCCTCCACCGCGACCTCAAACCCGCCAACGTGATGATCGACGGTGAGGGCAACGCCCGCATCACCGACTTCGGCCTCGCCGCGCTGGCCGGGGAGGTGCGCGGCGACGAGGTCTATTCGGGACGCCCGCCTACATGTCGCCCGAACAGATCACCGGCGGTGAGTTAACCGCCCGCAGCGACATCTACTCGCTTGGCCTGCTCCTCTACGAACTCTTCACGGGCAAGAAGGTTTTCGAGGCCCAGTCGCTACACGACATGATCAGGTTGCGGCGCAGTGGCGCGGCGCCGACGAACCCTTCCAGCCTGATCAAAGGCCTGGACCCGGCAATCGAAAGGGTCATTCTGCGCTGCCTCGAAAAGAACCCGCAGGATAGGCCGACTTCCGCGCTGCAGGTCGCCGCGGCGCTCCCCGGCGGAGACCTGCTAGCGGCGGCGTTGGCAGCGGGCGAGACGCCGTCACCGGAGATGGTCGCCGCCGCGCAGAAGGAGGGTAGCCTGCGCCCTGGTGTGGCGGCGGCGTGCCTAGTCGCGCTCCTCGCCGGGCTCTCGCTCGTCGTCTTCCTCTCGCAGCGGACGATGCTGCACAACTACGTCCCGCTGGAGAAGTCGCCGGACGTGCTCGCGGATCGCGCGCGCGAGATCGTCAGGAAGTCGGGCTACACCGATCCACCGGCGGATAGCGCCTACAGCTTCAGCTTCGGCTCCGACGCGGTGCGTACCATCAAGGAGCGCGACCGATCGCCGCAGCGTTGGGAAGCGCTCAGGGGCGGCGATCCGCCGGCGCTCTACTTCTGGTTCCGCCAGAGTCCGCGCTACCTTGTGCCTAAAGGTTTATACGTCTATCAGTCGGATCCGCCGACGATGTACTCCGGGATGGTCGGCGTGACCCTCGACTCGGCGGGGCGTTTGCGCTACCTCGACGCCGTGCCCCCCCAACTCGAAGTGCCGCAGCCGCCCGCGCAGCCCGATTGGTCCCTACTTTTCTCCGAGGCGGGGCTTGAGATGTCGAGTTTTCAGGCGGCGGAGCCGCGCTGGATTCCGGAACACTATAGCGACGCCCGCGCCGCGTGGGAGGGCGTCTCGCCACAGCAGCCGCAGATACCGATCCGCGTCGAGGCGGCGGCGTACCGCGGCAAGCCCGTCTATTTCGACGTCATCTACCCCTGGGAGCAACCCAGCCGGCAGGTAGAGCAGACGCAGTCCGCCGGAGAGAGGGCCGTCGTTGTTCTCGTCTTCGGGATCGTCTGCGCCGTCATGCTGGGCGCCGTGCTGCTCGCTTGGCGCAACATACGGCGGGGGCAGGGCGACCGGAAAGGGGCCTTTCGTCTGGCCTTATTCGTGTTCGCCGTCAACATGCTCAGGGGCGTCGTATGGGCACATCACGTGCCGAACTTCATCGAGGAGTTCGACATTTTCCTCGATCACCTCGCCATCGCATTGGCGGCGGTGGCGCTGATGTGGGTCGTCTACGTCGCCCTCGAGCCGTTCGTCAGGGCGCGCTGGCCGCACCGGATTATCTCGTGGAGCCGTCTGCTCGGCGGCGATTGGCGCGACCCGCTCGTCGGGCGCGACGTGCTCCTCGGCGGGACGTGCGGAATCGCCCTGACGTTGCTCTACCACCTCCAGAACCGGACGGCGGGATGGCTCGGCTGGCCCCCCGACGCGCCGATCACGCCCCCTAACGGCTGGGCACTGAACGGACTGAGGGGACTGTCGGAGAGGGCCTTGGTCGGGATCGATTTATCGGTGACGCAAGCTCTGGGTTACTTATTCATCTTCCTGCTGCTGTTCATCATTCTGCGGCGCGACTGGCTGGTGGCAGGTGCGGGCTGGGCGCTCATCACCGTCCTCCACAGCGGGGGCGGTGATTACCCGACGCTCACTTGGGGCTTCGGGATGGCGGGCGCGGCGCTCATCACTCTGACCCTGATGCGGTTCGGCCTGCTGTCGCTGGTGACCCTCTTCCTCTTCTCTTACCTGACCTACAACCTGCCCCTCACCGTGAACCTCTCGGCGTGGTTTGCCGGCAGCACGATCCTCGTTTTACTCGCGGTCGCCTCTCTAGCCGCTTACGGTTTTTACCTGTCGCTCGGCGGTCAGCGGCTATTCCGCGGCGGCATCCTGCCGGATTGAGTCGGGGCAGGGCATGATCCTTTCACGCCGATAAAGGCCGCGACGGTAAATTCACGGAATAACACCCGAAGCCATGCGCGTATTTCGTTAGTCATCGCCCACGGCGGTGAACCTCCTTCTTCCCACTCACGTTTCGGTTTATAATCTCGCCGCACCTTTTCACTCATCCCGAACGGAGGCTCTCGATGAAATTCTCTCCACGTCTCTTTGCCCTCGCGGCGGTGTGCGCCCTCGCCGCGCTCTTGGCGGCTTGCACGACCGCCGACAACGCCAACTCGAATACGACCGCCACGACGAACGTCGCGCCGCCCACGACCGCGACGCCGCCGCAAGTCCTCTCTGAGGTCGAACGCCCGCAGAAGATCAAAGACTTGATGTCGCAGCGCGGCGAGCAGGACGACGCGAAGCCGACTCTGCGCTTCGTCGCCCCGCGCGACGGCGCGACCGTCGCGGGCTCGACCGTCAAAGTTCAGCTCGCCCTGAGCGGCGATCTCAAAGGCTACCAGCCGCACAAAGACCCTGAGACGAACATGGGCAACCACATCCACGTCATCCTCGACAACCAGCCCTACGAGGCTTACTACAATCTGGGCGAGCCCTTCGAGCTGCGCAACGTGACGGAAGGCAAGCACACCCTGCGCGTCTTCGCCTCGCGCCCGTGGCACGAGAGCTACAAGAACGACGGCAACTTCCAGATGGTCGCCTTCACCGTCAAGGGCGGCGGCGACGCCACGAAGCCGACCACGACCGCCGCGGGTCAGACGATGGCAGACAACAAGAATGCTAACGCCGCACACAACGCTAACGCCGCGAATGCGAACGCAGCGAAGCCGACTGCGGCGAACACGAACGCGGCAAACGCCAACGCTGCCGCCGCGCCGCCCGAAGGCAAGGACATGCCCGCGAGTCAGGCGGGCGACGTTGATCGCACGAAGCCTCTCCTGACCTACAGCCGGCCCAAGGGCGAGTACAAGGGCGCGGACGCCGACGCCGTCATGATCGACTTCTGGCTGACGGGCGCGAAGCTGCAGGCGGACGGCGGCGACTACCGCGTCCGCTACACGGTGGACGGCACTGATGCGAAGTTCATCGACAAGTGGGCGCCCATCTGGCTGTCGGGCTGGACGGCGGGCACGCACAAGGTCAAGCTCGAACTCGTCGATAAGAGCGGCAACCCGGTCGATAACGGCGGCTACAACTCGACCGAGCGCACGATCACGATCACGAAGTGAGTCTCGATAAGCGCGAACTCTTCAGTGCGCTCGCCGCCGAAGCCGCCGCGTGCCGGCGCTGCGCGGCGATGTGCGAACGGCGCGCGGTCTTAAGCGAGTTGAACGGCGACGCGGCGACGGCACGTGTGATGTTCGTCGGCGAGGCTCCGGGGCGTCAGGGCGGCGACCGCACGCGCGTGCCTTTTTCGGGCGACCAGTCGGGGCGCAACCTCGCGCGCTACCTCGACTCGATCAAGCTCGCGCGTGCCGACGTTTTCATCACGAACGCCGCGCTCTGTAACCCGCGCAAGGGGACGGGTGCGAACCGCAAGCCTTCGCGCGCGGAACTGAAGAACTGCTCCGAGTTCCTGCGACGACAGATCGCGCTCGTCGATCCAATGGTCGTCGTCACGCTCGGCGCGGTCGCGCTTGATGCGCTGCGGGCGGTCGCCCGTCACGAGTTCACGCTGAAAGAATCCGCGGGGCGAGTCCTGCGCTGGGACGGGAGATGGCTCGTGCCGCTCTATCATCCGAGCCCGCAGGTGCTCGCCTCGCACCGGCGCGAGCAGGCGCAACTCCAGGACTACCGCGCGGTGGCGACGGCGCTCGGGCGCGAAACTTTGTCCGGCACACGATGAGCGACACACTCGAACAAGCCGCGGCGCGCGAACTCCCGCTCGCGGAGTCGCACCGGCGCGCGGGCGCGACGCTCGCGGCGCGCGACGGCTGGCTCGTGCCAGCCAACTACGGCGACGCCGCGGCGGAGTACGAAGCCGTGCGTGGTGGTGAAGGTGCGGGGCTCTGTGATCTCTCGGCGCGCGGGCGCGTCGAGGTGAGCGGCAAAGAAGCCGTGCAGTTCTTAAACGGGCTCGTCACGAACGACGTGAAGGCGCTCGCGCCCGGCGCGTGGATGTCCGCCGCGTTCCCGAACCCGCAGGGGCGACTCCTCGCCTTAGCGCGCGTCTTGCGAACCGGGGAAGACGAGACATTCATTTTTGATACCGAAGCGGCGACGCGAGAAGTCGTTCTTAAGAATCTAGAACGCTTCACGCTCGCGGGCGACTTTCGAGTAAGGGACTTAACCAAAGAGACGGCGATAATATCCCTTCAAGGCGCCGGAGCGACAAAAATTATGAGCACGGCGCTGGGCAGCAGCGCCGTGCATCTAGAGCGCGGTCGGATCGCCGTAGCTCTACATGGATGGGGATACCAACACCTTACCGTTATCCGGGCAACGCACACCTCTGAAGATGGATTCGACATGTTCGTCAGCGCCTCTGAAGCCAAGTTCCTGTGGGACGCGCTCGTCGCGGCGGGCGCGCGAGCCGTCGGGCAGGACGCGCTCGAAGTGTTGCGCGTCGAAGCGGGCGTCGCGCGCTACGGCGTGGACGTGGACGCGACGAACGTCGTGCTCGAAGCGGGGGCGGACGAGGCGGTGAGCTACACGAAGGGCTGCTACGTCGGGCAGGAGATCATCGCGCGCATCCACTGGCGCGGGCACGTCGCGAAAAGGCTGGCCGGGCTCGTGCTCGAAGACTTGGACGAGAACGGCGAAGGCGCGGACGCGCTCGCGCCCGGAGCGGCGATCAAAAACGCGGACGCGAGCCGCGAGATCGGGCGCGTCACTTCCGCCGCCTTCTCGCCGCGACTCGGAAAGCGGATCGCGCTCGGCGTCATCAAGTACGACTTCCTCCCGGCGGGCACAGAAGTTCTCGTCGAGGGCGCGGGCGGCACGCGTCGCGCGCGCGTCTGCGCGCTCCCGTTCGTGCGCGGCAGTTGGCATACGGAAGGCGCGGAGGCAGAGTCGTGAGCGAAGAGAGGTCAGAAAACGTCAGCGAGCACGCCGCGCACGACGCGACCGACAAACCGCCACGCGATCTCGACCGCGCGCAGGCGCGGCTCGCCTACTCGATCATCTCGACGCTGCTCGACCACACGCGCGTCACGGGCGACCTCATCGCGCTGATGGCGCAGGTGCTCGACGAAGACACGCTCAAGGCTCTCACCGCCACGCCCCACTGGGCCGCCTACCTCGAAAGCCGCCGCGCCATGGAGCGCGCCAACGCCGACATGGAAAAGTTCGCGCACGTGATGACGGCGCTCGGCGGCGACTCTTAAATCAAACCCCCGGCGCGTTCGGAAAATTCAGAGCGTCTGACAAAACGCACGGGCTGGTTAGAAACTCTCCGTGTGACTAGGTTTCCGCGCGGCGGTAGCACGTCAGATCAAAAAAGCGACTGTTGAGTTTCGAGGTCAGAGGGCGAGACGGTGGGGAGATCGAGCAGTCGTTTGAGGCGGTTGGCGCTCGCCGGGGCGTGCCCTTCGTGGAAGTTGCTGAAGTAGGCGAAGACTTGTGAGACGCGCGCACAGAGTCGGCGGATCGCTTCAGCCCACAGCTCCAGATTCTTGTCCTGCGGCCTCTGCACGATGTCGAAGCGTGTGAGGTCGCGCGCGCCCATCCAGCGGACGTAGGCGAACTCCGCGGTCAAGTGTTCGACGCACTGCCAGAGCGCGCGCCGCGCGATCCACTCGCCTTCGACGAGCGCGAGCGCGACATTATTTTTGTTCAGGAGATCGAGCAGCGACGCGTCGAGCCAGCTCGCGTGGCGGAACTCGACGGCGAAGCGCACATCCTTCGGCAGGCGCGGCAGGAAGCGTGCGAGGGCGCGCGCGTTCTCTGGCGAGGCGTCGAAGTGCGGCGGGAGCTGGACGAGCACGGCGGCGAGCTTGTCTTGCAACAACCGCGCGTGATCGCAGAATTCCGCGAGCGCGCGGTCGCCGCCACGCCCAAGCGCCTGCTCGTGCGTGATCTCACGCGGCAGCTTGAGCGCGAAGGTGAACGAGGCGGGCGTACGCTTGTGCCAGGCGTCCACGACCGCCGCCGCAGGGACGGCGTAGAAGGTCGAATCAACCTCGACCGTGTCGAAGGCGCGCGCGTAGATTTCGAGCATGCGGGCGTCGCGCGTGCCCTGCGGGTAGAAGACGGGCGCGCCACCGGCGGGCGGCGTCACCCAGTCCGCGTAGTTCCAGCCCTGACAGCCGACGTGGACGCAATCTTTCATTGAAGTCATCGCTCGCGCTGATTCTATCAGACCTCGCACACGATGAGCCGCACGACGCCGAGCGCGTGGCTCTCTTCGCGCCGGACGCTCAGGCCCGCGCGCCGCGCCTCTTCCGCCGTGCGCCGGTTGAAGTGATCATCCAACAGCCAGACCGTGACGGGGCTTAAGAGATCGAAGAGCAGTCCCAGCGGGTTCGGCGGGCGGACGTGCTCGACGAGGACGACGCGCCCGCCCGCGCGCACGACGCGGCGCAGCTCGGCGAACGCTGCGGGCGGTGACTCGACCGAGCAGAAGACGAGCGTGGCGAGGGCGGCGTCGAACGTCGCGTCGGCGAAGGGGAGTTGTTCGGCGCGCGCCTGCACGAGTCGCACACTCGCGGGGACGAACTTGCCGCGCGCCACCTTCAACATCTCCACGCTCACTTCGCACGCCGCGCCTCGGGAAGCGCGCGGGTAGTGCGCGAAGTTCGCGCCCGTGCCTGCGCCGACTTCGACGACGCGCGCGCCCTCTGGAATTTCCGCGAGCGCCGCCGTCCGCAGGCGCGCGAAGAGCCAGCGTTCGAGCGGACGCATCGCGCGGTCGTAAGCGCCTGCGAGGCGGTCGTATGTCGGCTCTGGTCGCATCAAGAGAAGTCTGCTGCTGCGGCGCGCGGTGTCGCCCGCGTGGTCTATGAAAGTTTAGAGATTCCCGAAAAAATGGATGTTCACGAACGCCGCGCGTCTTCTAAGTCTAAGTAAATTCTACAACCGGACGCGCGCCGTGCGGGGCATAATGCTTGCAACGCAGGTCATGCGTCGGACGTAAGTTCATCACCGAGAGGCTACCCACCTCCGTTTCGACGGAAGCCTCGTCATAACTCCTTTCCGCCATCATTCCCAGGGTTTGTACGTCCGAGGATCGAGCCCGCAGTCCACGCCGAAAGACCCCGCGCCCCTGTTAATTGAAGCGACAGGGACGCGCCCGAGTCAACCCGCAGGGAGTCATCTCTCGCGGCTCAAGCAGGTCCCTTTGAAGGAGGCAGAAATGTTCAGAACCCTGAAACTCATGCTCGCGTTAACCGCGCTCGTCGTCGTCGCGTCCGTGTGCGCGTCGGCGCAGACGACCGGCTCGATCTCCGGTGCGGTGCAGGACGAGAAGCAGTCTGCGATCCCCGGCGCGGCGGTCACGGCGCGCAACACGCAGACCGGCGCCGTCCGCACGACGCAGACCGACGACGACGGGCGCTACCGCCTGACGAACATGCCCGTCGGCAACTACGAGGTGATCATCGAAGCGCCCAACTTCGCCAAGCACGTCCAGAGCGGCATCCAACTGCTGCTCAACCAGGACGCGGTCGTTGACGTGGCGATGAAAGTGGCGGGCGTGCAGGAGGTCGTTACGATCACGGAGAACGCGGCGCTCCTCAACACGACGACCGCCGAGGTCGGCACCCGCTTCGACGAGAAGCGCCTGTCGGAGCTGCCGCTCGCGACGAATCGCAACGTCTATAACATCGCGCTCTCGGCCCCGGGCGTGAGCCAGTTGCAGTCGAACCAGTCGGGCTTCACCAACGGCATCAACTACTCCGCCAACGGCGGGCGGCTGCGCTCGAACAATTTCCTGATCGACGGGCAGGACAACAACGATTTCGGCGTCGGCGGCGGCGCCGTGCAGCTCAACAACCCCGACCTGATTCAGGAAGTCCGCCTCGTCACCAACCAGTTCACCGCCGAGTACGGGCGCAACAGCAGCTCCGTCTTCAACGCGATCACGAAATCCGGCACGAACGAGTTCCACGGCTCCGGCTTCTGGTTCCACAACGACAACGCACTGAACGCCTGCGACAACCTCAACAAGAAGAGCGGCTTCTGCAACCCCAACGCGACCGATCCCGGCAAGCGGCACGCGCCCTTCCGCATCGAGAATCAGGCGGGGCTGACCTTCGGCGGTCCCCTCCACCTGCCGCGCTTCGGCGAAGGTGGCCCCGGATACATCAGCGGGCGCGACCGCACCTTCTTCTTCGTCTCGCTCCAGCGTTGGTGGGACAGACAACTGGGTTCGGGTATCGAAGTCAGAACGATCCCGACCGAAGCCGGTCGCGCGACGCTGCAATCCCTCGTCGGCAACCGCCCGCAGGTGCAGGCGCTGCTGAACTTCCTCCCCGCCGCGCAGACGCCGATCCCCGGCGCGTTCGTCAACTTCACGTTGAACGGTGCGACCATCCCGGTCGCCGTCGGCTCGCTCTCCGGCACAAGCGCGACGAAACTCGACGACTGGCAGGGCTCCTTCCGCGTCGATCACCGCTTCACGCAAAACCAGCTTTTCAACGCGCGCTACATCTCGCAGGATCAGAACCTCTCCGGCTCGGGTCAATCGACGCCCCCCGGCTACGAGTCCTCGAACCTGTCGCGCAATCAGGGCTTGAACCTCGCGCTCAACAGCGTCATCAGTTCCCGGATGGTCAACGAACTGCGCGGCGCGTTCCTGCGCTCCGCCAGCGCGACCGTGGCTTCCGACTTGAGGGCAGAGGCGATTCCGTCAATCCAAATCACCGAGCTGGGGTTGCAGGGGCTCAACGCCTCGACGACGCGCACGGCCATCGGGCTCGCGGCGAACCTCCCGCAGAATTCCATCCGCAACACCTATCAGCTTCAGGACAACCTCTCCTACGCAATGGGCAATCACTCGCTGAAGTTTGGCGGCGACATTCGCAGAAACCAGTTGCACCAACTGTTCAAGCCGACGACGCGCGGTCACCTCGTCTATGACACTCTGACGACGTTCGTCAACGACACCGCCGCCACCGCGCAGATTAACAAAGACCTGACGGGCACGGCGCGCGTCCTGCACCTCGACTGGCACGACTTCTTCTTCTACGCGCAGGACGAGTGGAAGGTGCGCCCGAACTTCACGCTGACCTACGGGCTGCGTTACGAGAATCCGGGGCAGCCGATTGCGGACCTCGTTGACTTCAACGCGCCCGTCGTCGCGGCGGCCGGCGGCGACCCGCGCTTCGTGGTCGGGCCCATCCCGGCTCGCGACAAGAACAACTTCCAGCCGCGCGTCGGCTTCAACTGGAACCCGCGCACCCGCACCGACGGCGTACTCGGTTTCCTCACCGGCGGAGACAAGTTAGTGCTTCGCGGCGGCTACTCGCGCACCAACGATTACGCGTTCACTAACATCGCGCTCAACATCTGGAGCTCGTTCCCGTTCGTGCAGGCCGTCAACGTCTCGAATCTGGCGAACGCGTTCACGACCTTCAGGAACCAGCCGCTCAACCCGGCGCTGCTGACGCGCACCACCGTCACGCCGGATTTCCACTCGCCCGACTATGATTCGTTCAGCCTCGAGATTCAGCGCGAGTTGACGCGCGACACCGTCCTGCGCATCGGCTACGTCGGCACCAAGGGGTCTGGACTGTTCGAGAGCATTGACGCCAACCCCGTGGTTTTCAGAACCAGAAGGTCTACCGAGACGCCCATCGTCCGGCAAGACCCGACGAAGGCGACCGTGCGCCTCAGGGCAAACTCCGGCTCGTCGATTTATCACTCGATGCAGGCGAGTCTGGAAAAACGCTTGAGTCAGGGCTTCAGCGCCGGCGCGCACTTCACCTGGAGTTCGTTCATCGACACGTCGTCCGAGATTTTCAACAACTCGGCTTCGGAGATCGCGGTCGCGCAAGACCCATATGACCGTCGTTCCGAGCGCGGGCGCTCTTCCTACGACCGCCCGCTGCGCCTCGCGGTCAACGGCGTCTACGAGCTGCCGCTTTTCCGCGAGCAGAGGGGCCTCGTCGGTCACGTCCTCGGCGGCTGGCAGATGAATGCTAACCTCTCCTTGCAGAGCGGCGCGCCCTTCTCGGTCCTGAACGGCTCAGACCCGACCGGCACGATCTCTGGTATCAGCGGCGCCATCGGCGTCGCGACGCGCGCCAACGTGGTCACGACCGCCAATGTTTCGAGTATGTCGGTCGAGGAGCTGGTCAGGCTGCGTGCGGCGGGCGACCCGCTCTTCGCGGCGCTGCCCTGTGTCAACACCGGCACGACCGCCGCCCCGATCACGAACTGCCAGCGCGTCGGTAATTCGGGGCGCAACATCCTGCGCGCCGACGGCATCAACAACCTCGACTTCGGACTCCTGAAGAACCTGCGTCTCAGCGAAGCGCGGAAGCTCCAACTGCGCGCAGACTTCTTCAACGCCACCAACACGCGCGATTTCGGCACGCCGAATTCGAGCGTCACGGCGGGCACAAACTTCCTCAACCAGTGGGGCACGAACGGGGGCAACCGCCGCATCGTCGTCGGCGCGCGCTTCCTCTTCTAAGCTCTCTCTCTGCGAGAACCTGACGGGGCTGGAAAGCGATGCTTTCCAGCCCCAACCTTTTTTACCCGGCGGATGGTGGGAATGGCTCCGCGCTCGGCTGCGCCGGGTTGTTTCCGATAGTATGTACGGTAGAATCTCATGAGGAGGGATAACCGGTGAAAATCTCAGGCGCGCTTCTTCTCTTCGCCTCTCTCGCGGTAATCTCACGCGCCCAGGCGCCGCCTGCCACGCCGCCGGAGTCTCCTGATCTGTCGGTCGTCAAATTCAGTTGGAGCAAGGAGCGCATCAACTGGGAAGGCGATCCCTTCGGCGGTCCCGTCGAGAATTTCGACGACATGCGTGTGCGGACGCGAAACGACAAGCGGCTCGAAGCTAATAAAGGCGGTGCGGAGGAAGAGAGGATCAGGCGAGAGGTTAAAGCCGACGCCGCGAATCAGCAACTCCTCCGGCAGCAACGAGGCGCCGCGCGCTACGTCTTCTCCTATAAGGTCTCTCTGCACAACGACGGCGCGAAGGCGATCCGCGCGGTCGATTGGGACTACATCTTCTACGAGAAGGGCACGGAGCGCGAGGTCGGGCGACTCCAGGTCACGAGCGAAGAGAAGATCGCGCCCGGCAAGTCGAAGGAGTTGACGGTCGTCGCGCGCCAGCCCCCGACGCAGACCGTCAGCGTGCAGGTGCTCAACGAGCGTGAGCGCGACACGCTCGACGGTCGCGTCGAGATCGTCCGCGTCGAGTACGCGGACGGCAGCCTCTGGAAGAGGCCGTGAGAAGTTAACCGAGGAACGCGCGCCGCCGTGCGACGGCAGCGCGCCTTGACCGCGCGCGAACGCGGGTGTTAGGGTGGCGGCACGTCGAGGCGGAGCAGGTTCACGCCGCCAGAGTTCTTTGCCAGTCGTAGATATTGCATCGCTGTTCAGCCGGCGCGCCCGCAAAACGTGCGCGTGCGGCTGACCGTCACAGGTCGCCCCGCAGAGAGGGGCGCACAAGGGAAGTCGGGTGAAAAGCCCGCGCGGTTCCCGCCACTGTGTACCGGCGATTGCGTCGCCCGCAAAATTCCACGCCACTCGCGCCCTCGCGGCGCGGGGAAGGCCGAGCGAGCGGCGCAGCTTGAGCCGGAAGTCAGGAAACCTTGCCTGGAGGAAGCAACTGTTAGCGATTAGCTGTTAGCTCTTAGCCAGAAATGGAAAGCTAAGAGCTAACAGCTAATCGCTAACAGCTTTCATTGATGGAGGCGACCGCTTACGCTCCGGGAAAGAGCGAGTGGCGTCTGTGCGTTTGATCGAACGGGACGCGAAGGAAATTTTCTCAAGCGCCGTTTTGATCGAAACTGAAACCGACGCGCCCTCGATCTTGCCGCCCGGCAGGATCGGGGGCGTTTCATTTTTCGGTGGACAAAAGAGTCCGCCCGCCAGACTTCTCGTTCCACCAACTTCCCCCGCCGAGCCTCGCGCGTCGTCTCCGTCGCAAGAGAGAGAGACACCGCGAGAGGTTCCCATGAAAGATAAACTAATCAGCCGACTCTACACGCTCGTCTTCGCCATCATCGTCGCGGTGGGCGTCGCGCCGTCACGCGTGCTCGCGCAAGGCGGCGCGAGCGGCGACGCTTCGATCAACGGTCGCGTCCTCGATCCGCAGGGCGCAGGCGTGGCCGGCGCGCTCGTCACGCTCTACGCCCGCGCCCCCGCGCTGCGACTGACGACGCTCGCCGACGCATCCGGGGCTTACAGCTTCGCGCGCCTCGCGGCGGGCACGTACCTGGTCGAGGCCGACGCGCGTGGGTTCGCGCCCGCCCCGGCGCGGGAGGTGCGCATCGGGGCGGGCGAGCGCGCGGGTGCCGACGTGCGGCTCGAAGTGGCGGGCTTACGTGCCGAGGTCGTCGTCACCGCGTCGGACACGGCGCAGACGGTGGACGAGGTGTCGAAGTCTCTGACGACCGTCACGCGGCGCGAGGCGGAAGAGCGCGGAGAGTATTCGGTCGCCGAAGCCGTGCGCGACGTGCCCGGACTTCGCGTGCAGCAGTTGGGCGGCCCCGGCGCGTTCTTCTCGATCAAGACCAGGGGCTTGCGCAATCAGGACACCGCCGTGCTCCTCGATGGCCTGCGCCTGCGCGACGCCTCAGCCCCGCAGGGCGACTTCTCCGGCTACTTGAGCGACCTCGACATCGTGAACCTCGACCGCGTCGAAGTCCTGCGCGGCTCCGGTTCGTCGCTCTACGGCACGAACGCCATCGGCGGAGTCTTGAACCTCGTCACCGATGAGGGCGGCGGCAAGACGCACGGCAGCTTGTTGCTTGAAGGCGGAAGCCTCGGCTTCTTTCGCGGGCGCGCGCAGGTCGCGGGCGGCTCGGCGAACAACCGCGTCGTGTACAGCATTGGTGTCGCGCACCGCAACGTGACGCACGGCGTCGATGGCGACGACGCTGCGCGCAACACGAGCGGGCAGGGGCGCGTGCTCTTCCGCCCCGTGCCCAAGGCGACGCTTAGTGCGCGCCTCTACGCGTCAGATTCATTCCTCCAGCTCAACGACGATCCACGCCCCGTTGCGGGCGCGTTGCCCGCGGGCGTCATTGACGCGATCCCCATCACGCGCGAAGAACTGCGTCGGTATGAAGCGGGCACCTCTGCCGGGCTACTTCATAACGGCGCAGCGACCTTCATCCCTTCGGCGAACGATCCGGACAACGCGCGCTCGACGCGCTTCTTCTCCGGCGCGGTGCGCTTCGATCACCGGCTCGCGGAGAAGCTCGGCTACACGATCACTTATCAGGGCAACACGACGGACGGCACTTTCTCAGACGGCCCCGGCGGCACGGGCTTCGAGCCCTTCGGCAACACGCGCACGGACTTCGACGGTCGCGTGCAGACGCTCGATGCGCGCGCGGACTTCCTCATCGGCGCGCACAACTTCGTCACTGCCGGTTACGAGTTCGAGCACGAGACGTTCATCAATCGGCAGTTTCCCGAAACCGCCGCCGACAATCTCGTCATCGACGCGACCGAGCGCAGCCACGCCGTCTTCGCGCAGGATCAATTGCGTTTCCTCAGCGATCGCCTGCAACTCTCCGCCGCCTTCCGCGCGCAGGTCTTCAGCCTCGGCGCGCCGCGCTTCACGCCGCAGGCTTCCGCGCCGTTCGCCAACATCTCTTTCGTCTCGCCGCCCACGGCTTACACGGGCGACGGATCAATCGCCTACTCCTTCCGCACGACGGGGACGAAACTGCGTGCGCACGTGGGCAACGGCTACCGCGCGCCTTCGCTCTTCGAGCGGTTCGGCACGTCGTTCAGCAGCCTCTTCGGCGGCTACTCGCCCTTCGGCGATCCGCGCCTCGCGCCCGAACGCTCCATCGCCTTCGACGCCGGCGTCGATCAGTCATTCGCACGAAACCGCGTCCGCGCCTCTGCCACCTACTTTTACACGCGGCTGCAAGAGACCATCGTCTTCGACTTCACGGGGCTCGTCGCGCAGCCCGATCCGTTCGGTCGCTTCGGCGGCTACGTCAACACGAGCGGCGGGCTCGCGCGCGGGCTTGAGACTAGTCTCGACGCGGCGCCCGTGCGCTCGCTCTCCTTACGCGCCTCGTACACTTACACGAACAGCGACGAGCGCACGCCGCGCGTCGGGCAAATCCGTGCCTTCGCCATCCCCGATCACGTCTTCTCGCTGACGGCGACCGAGCGGCTGGGGCGTCGCACCATCTTCAACTTCGATCTGGCGGCGACGAGCGACTACTTGGCGCCCGTCTTCGATCCGTCGAGCTTCGCGAGCCGCGTCTATCGCTTCAATGGTGCGGCGAAGGCGGACGCGGGCGGAAGCTACACCGTGCCGATTAACGAGTCGCGGAGCTTGCGCTTCTTCGGCGTCGTCGAAAACCTGTTCGGGCGCACCTACTATGAGAGCGGCTTCCGCACGCCGGGGCGCACGGCGCGCGCCGGGGCGCAGCTCAACTTCTGATGGCGGCTGACGACGCAGAGACGACAGCGGAGCGCGCGCTCGTCGAGGGCGTGGATTATTATCTCGAAGGTGCGGCGCTCGTGTTCACGGCGGCGTATCACCTGCGGCGCGGCTACTGTTGCGAGAGCGGCTGCCGCCACTGCCCCTACGGCTTCAAAAGGGAGGAGCGCGACGATGCATCAATGCACGACAGAGAAGAGAACTGACTGGCGTCGCGCCGCGCTCGTCCTCGCGTGCGCCGCCGCGCTCTCGCTCATCGCGTGCAGCCGCGGCACGATCTACAAAGCCGGGGCGGGCGATAGCGCGACGAAGGCGAAAGCGCAGCGCATCATCTCGCTTAGCCCGAGCGCGACCGAGGTCATCTGGGGTGTCGGCGCTTTCCCGCGCGTCGTCGCCGTCTCTGATTACGACGACTTCCCGCCCGAAGTGAAGAACCTGCCGAAGATCGGCGGGTGGAGCAACACGAACCTTGAGCAGGTCGCCACGCTCAAGCCCGATCTCGTCGTGCTCACGCAGTCGCAGGCTCCGATGATCAAGGACAAGCTCGACGCGCTCGGCGTACCCATCCTCGTCGTGCCGAGCTACACGGTCGCGGACGCGCTCGCCAGCATCACGCAGGTCGGCACGGCGGTGGGCGAG
>JBJMGS010000398.1:0-8059 GCA_045807785.1 Pyrinomonadaceae bacterium | reverse complement strand
TTCGACTGGCGAGAGCGAGTCGAGGTCAAGGTCGAGCAGCGTCTTGATGAGTTGCGCGGCGCGATCCGATTGCGAGGCTTGGGCGTGCGTGCGCTTCGGCGTGTCGGCGTTGGCGGGCGCAGGCTCGCGCGTGGGTGTGGCGTGTGAGCCGGATTCGTATTCGCGGAGGAGTTCTTCGGCGCGGGTAACGACGGGGCGCGGGAGCCCGGCGAGCTTGGCGGCATAGACGCCGTAGCTGTGCTCGGCGGTGCCGGGGGTGATGCGGTAGAGGAAGACCAGTTCGCCGTCCTCTTCGGCGATCTCGACGTGGAGGTTTTGCAGTCGCGGCAGGAGCGCGGCGAGTTCGGTCAGCTCGTGGTAGTGCGTGGCGAAGAGCGTCTTGGCGCGCAGGCGCGGATGGTTGTGGATGTATTCGAGGACGGCGCGGGCGACGGCGAGCCCGTCGTAGGTCGAAGTCCCGCGCCCCAACTCGTCCAACAGGATGAGCGAGCGCGGCGTCGCGTGGTGAAGAATCTGCGCCGTCTCGATCATCTCCGTCATGAAGGTGGATTCGCCGCTGCCGATGCGGTCGTAGAGTCCGATGCGCGTGAAGATGCGATCGCAAAGCCCGACCGCCGCCGTGCGCGCGGGGACGAAGCTGCCCGCCTGCGCCATGAGGACGATGAGCGCGGTCTGCCTCAGATACGTTGACTTGCCAGACATGTTCGGACCAGTGATGAGCGCGATTTCAGGTGTTGCGTCGCCGCCGAGCGCGCAGTCGTTGGCGACGAACTCGCCCGCGGGCACGAGGCGTTCGACGACCGGGTGGCGACCCGCCGCGACGCGTAAGATCGCTGAGTCGAAGAGAGCCGGGCGCGCGTAGTCGTAGCGCGCGGCGCTCTCGGCGAACGAGGCGATGGCGTCGAGATACGCGAGGGTCGAAGAGGCGGCGAGTATTTCGTCTCGTCGCTTGCCGATCTCTGTGCAGACCTGCCGGAAGAGGCTCGTCTCAAGCTCGGCGATGCGGTCATGCGCGTTCGTCACGAGCGACTCGTGCTCTTTTAGCTCAAGCGTGATGAAGCGTTCGGCGGAGGCTAACGTCTGCTTGCGCGTGTAAGAGGCCGGCACGAGGTGCAGGTTCGGTCGCGTCACTTCAATGAAGTGGCCGAAGACCTTGTTATAGCCGACGCGCAGAGATTTGATGCCGGTGCGCGCACGCTCGCGCTGCTCAAGCTCGGCGAGATAGCCGCGCCCGTTGCGTAGCAGTTCCCTCAACTTGTCCAACTCGTCCGAATAGCCGTCGCGAATGACTCCGACCGTCTCGCCGCGTCGCGGCAGCTCGTCGGAGATCGCCGCGCGGATGACTTTCAGCACGCCCTCGCATTCGGGGAGCGACGTGAGCAACGCGCCGAAGCGTTTCGCGTCCTGTTGCAAGACGGCGCGCACGCGTGGAATGGTCGAGACGCCCTGGCCGAGCGCGAGCACTTCCACGGCGGTTGCGACCCCTGCGCGGACGCGCCCCGACAATCGTTCGAGATCGTGCGCGAACTCAAGCGCGGCGAAAAGCTCCGCGCGGGATTTCTCGTTCTCCTTGAACCACGCGACGTGCTCGTGTCGGCGCGTGATCTCGGCGAGGTCGAGCAAGGGCTGTCGTAGCCACTGGCGCAGGCGGCGGCCACCCATCGCCGTGCGCGTCGCGTCGAGCGTGGAGAGCAGCGAAGGCGCGGAGCCGGTGCTCTCGACGACTTCGAGGCTCTTTAAGGTCTGCGCGTCGAGCAACATGAAGTTGCCGGTGTGGTAACTCGTCAGGCGCGTGAGCTGTCCGGCGGCAGACGACTGAGTTTCGCGCAGGTAGGCGATGATGGCTCCGGCGGCTGCGGTGGCGAGCGGCGCGTTCGCGATGCCAAAGGGCGCGAGCGTGCGCGCGCCGAAATGTTTGAGCAGAGTATTGCGAGCAGCCTGTGGCGAGAAATAATCGTCGTCGCAGCGCGAGACGAAGCCGGGCAGCTCTGCGTCCTTCGCGTCGAATTTATTCGGGATCAGAATCTCGGCGGGGGCAATGCGTTGCAACTCCGGGATGGCGGCGGCGGCGTCAAGCTCTGTCGCGGCGAACTCGCCCGTCGTGATATCCGCATAGGCGACACCGGCGCGCTTGCCGTCAGTCGCGAAAGCGGCGATGAAATTATTGACCTTGCTCTGGAGCAGACCCGGCTCGATGACGGTGCCGGGCGTGACGACGCGCACCACGTCGCGCTCGATCAAGCCCCGACCCGCGCCGCCCTTGACCGGTTCTGCCGAGAGCTGTTCGCAGATAGCGACGCGATGGCCGCGCGAGATGAGCGTCGCAAGGTGTCGCTCCAGGCTGTGATGGGGCACGCCGGCGAGCGGGACGCGAAAGCTGCGACCCATTGGCTTCGAGGTGAGCACGATGCCGAGTTCGCGCGAGAGCAGGCGCGCATCGTCGTCGAACGCCTCGTAGAAGTCGCCGATGCGGAAGAGCAGGATCGCGTCCGGGTGGCGACGCTTGATGTCGAGGTACTGTTTGCGTAGAGGTGTGCCGGTATTCATCGCTCGATGAACCCCGCGAGCAAGTCTTCGACCGACGTGAGCGCGCGATGGAGCCTCAATAGTTGCTCGAAGCTGAGGATGGTCGTCACACGCTCGATCTCGTGGAACGCGCCCGTCTCGGCGAGCGACATCTGGAGCTGCGCGCGATTGGTGTCGCGCTCCGACGCGACGACGAAGAACGGCCTCGACCGCTGCGACTCGTAGGCGCGTTTGAGTTTGGCGAGCGCGGCGTCCACGTTCCCTTTGCGCTGCACCTCGAAGACGTGGGAGAGGCGCGGACTCGTCTCGCCTGCGCGCCAGACCACGTCGTAATAGTCGAACTCCATCTCGGCGTGGAAGCCGAGCGCGCGACCGATGTCTAAGAGCATCCGCTGAACGTCGGCGTGGCTGAACTCGGACGCCGCGGCGGTGGCGGTCTGGGGCTCTTCCGGGGCGTAAGAAAAACTCGGAGCTTCTTCGTCAACGCGCCTGCGCCCGTTGCCCGTGATCGTCCACAGCCCGCGGCGTCGCTCGATCTGGCGCTTCTCGTCGAGCACGCGCCCCGCGCCCTGCACGTGCCTGCGCCAACGCCGATCCTCGTGCGCGACGGGCGGCGCGACGCTGCCGTTCAGGTGCGGGAAGTAGGCGATGAGTCGCGAATAGAGAAAATGCACGTCGTCCGCGCCGCCCGTGGCGACGAGTTCTTGCAGAATCGGAAGCTCAAGGCGCGCGGCGCCGGGCAGAGTCATCGCGGGTGTTGTTCGGGAGCTGTCGGATTCGGACGGAGGCTGGTTAACTTTGCCGCTTTCCGCCTGAAAAGTACAGGAGAGAGGCGTCCTGAAGCAAGCGGGCAGGAGACGAAAAAGCGTGACGAGTGGTCGGCAGAAGGCAGACGCCTTTTCCGTGCGCGGGTTCCACACGTCTTCGACGCGGGCGCGTGCGGCGAACGAGGCCGGCGCAGATGTGAAAGGGCGGCGTCACCTGTCTAGGTGAGACGCCGCCGCTTCCCGATTCGATTGCTCGTTGCAAAACGCTCTCACGCGAGTCGAACCAGTTCGCCCTTCAACGGAGACTGGTCGCCGGCGTTGCGGCTACGACTCGCCGCAGTCGCGCGCGCCAAAGTCTTCCTATGTCTCCGGAGCATCGTGCCGAGTCCGGTCAGTCCCGATCCGAAGAGAAGCAGCGCGGCGGGCTCCGGCGTGGGCTGGGGCGCTCCCGTGATGTCAAACTGTTGCTCGTAGAGGAGCGTCGAGAGGTCTGCGTCGTAGAGTTGGAAGGTGAAAGAGTCGAACGAGTTTCCCGGCGTGAAGTTGTTCGAGAGCAGGAAGTCGAATGAGAAGGAAGACCCGGAGACGAGACGCTGCGAGAAGAGGCTGAGGGCGTCGCCGGGGATGATGAGAAGTTGGAGCGAAGCACCCGCCTGACCGAGCCCTGTGGGGTCTGCCGGGTTTGGGGCGACCGCGAAAGTGCCGAAGGACGGATCGGCTGGATCACGCGCGAGCATCGCGCCGCCGCCGAAGTTGAAGTTCGAGACGACCGCGTTGTTGTTGTCTGTCCCGCCGCCCGCGAGTTGGAAGACGACGTAGTAGGTTCTGCCGGCGGTGAAGTGCGTGCCGTCGAGCAGAGAGGTCGAGGTATTGAGCGTGACGGAGTCGGCGCGCGCGGCGAGCGCAGAGCAAACGAGGCACGCGAAGAGCAGTGCGAGGCGCATGGTCAGACGGGTCTTGGGCATGAGAGTCTCCTCCTTCGTTCGAGTCGGGGAAATTTTCTGTCGCTCACCTCAACCCGCCCGCGAGAAGACGCGGGGTGTAAGTGATCGACTGACGTGAGTTTGGGTTCGTGTATTCGAGCACGAAGGTGACGGACTCGCCCGGCGTGAGCTGGTTGTCATCACCTACTGCGACGACGGTGTAAGGGCTCCCGGCGGGCGCGGCGCAACCGGTCGTCCCCGCGCTCTGGTAAAGCGCGACGCCTGCGGGCAAGCCGTCGAGGACGAAGACGAGCGGGGCTGCGAACGCGAGCGCGGTATCGTTGCGGACGGTAACGGTCTGCCGGTAGCGATGCGTGGCGAGGTTCAGACTAGAGCCGCTGCGCGTGACGCCCAACTGCGAGGTGACATCCGACGCGCATGACGGGGGCGGCGCTTCCGAGTCGAGCGCGTGCCAGAAGCCGCCTTCGAGTGTGAACGCGCCGGCGGCGGAGGTGGCCGCGTCGTGCTGCGCGATGGTGCCCGTGAGTGCGTATGAGCCGCCCGCGCTTGCGCCGCCTCCCCCGGCGACGACCGATTGCGTGACGGCGTAGTTGCCGCCGCCGCTGACCTGCGCGGGCGCTGAAGCCGCGGCGCAGAGTGTGAAGCACAGGGCGCAGAGCGCGAGCAGCCGATCCCGTTTAGATGTGCGTTTCATTCTCTCTACCTCCTTCATGAATGCTGTGGTCGCGATCCTCGATATCTGGCGCGCGTGCGGATCGCTTGAGAGCGACGAGCGCGAGGCGAGCGCGTGTTAGTTCAAGGCGGCGCCCTTCCATCCGCTGCTCGTACAGACATAGAGACGCGCATTCACTGCGTCCACCTTCATACGCCCGTAGTCCGCCGCTCCCGCGCAATCGGCGGCTGGCGGCACTCCGGTCGCTACAGGAAGTTGGACATAGCCGCTCGCGACGTGCAGCCTGCTGTGCGGGGCGGTTGTGCCGATGCCGACGTTGACACTAATGGTGCTATCGCCGAGCACGATAGAGTTATTCGCAGAGACCTTCGCGTTCGCGCCGATGGCGGTCGCGTTCGACAGGCTGCCGCCGCTCGTGTCCGCGCCGGCACCGACGAAAGTGTTGTTGTCGCCCGTCGTGTTGTGCTGTCCAGCGTATGCGCCCAAGGACGAGTTGGCTCCGCCAGTCGTGTTGAAATATCCCGCGCCGAAGCCGAGCAACGCGTTGGAATTGCCCGACGTGTTAGAGTAGCCCGCGTTTGTGCCGACGAATGTGTTGCCTTCGCCAGTCGTGTTGCTTTGTCCGGCAATCGAACCAAAGAATGAGTTGTCGAAGCCCGTGTTATTTGTCCCGGCACCGATGCCCGCAAACAGATTGTTGTTTCCCGCCGTGCTCAGCACTCGACTGCCGCCGAGGTTGTACTGCTTCTGTGAGTTGACGACGTTGCCGGAGAGCGTGCCACCGAGCGTGCCGGAACCATTGAGGTTGAAGCCGCCCGCCTGCGCCGCCGCCGTCTGATTCTGAATGTAGCTGGCGCTGCCCGCCGGCACGTCCACCGCCGCGAGTGGGGCGCTCGTCCACGCCGTGCCGTTGCTGCGCAGGAAGCTACCCACCGTACCTGGCGCAGTCAGACCCGTGCCGCCTTTCGCCACGGGCACCGTGCCGAGCCGCGCGCTGTTGAGCGTACCCGTGGCGATGCTCGACGCGTCGAGGTTGGTGAGGTTCATGGTGCCGGTCACATCCAAATTGCCTTCGATGCGCGCATTGCCGACGACGTGAAGGCGCTCGGCGGGCGCAGTCGTGCCGATGCCGACGTTTGCTCCGCTGCCAAGCACGACGGAGTTGCTCGCGGAGACCGTCGCGTTCGCGCCGACGGCGGTGGCGTTCGTCAGGTTATCGCCGGTCGCGTCCGCGGATGCCCCGATGAAAGTGTTGTTGTCGCCAGTTGCGTTGACGCTGCCCGCGTTTGTGCCGACGGACGTGTTGAAGTTACCCGTCGTGTTAGATTCTCCCGCATACGAGCCAACGAACGAGTTATTACTGCCCGTCTTATTTCCCGAGCCCGCGCTTAAGCCAAAGAACGAGTTGCTGCCACCCGTCGTGTTCCTTTCTCCCGCAGTTATGCCGACGAACGAGTTGTTGTTGCCTGTCGTGTTGCTGTAGCCCGCGCTTGCGCCGAGGAACGCGTTGCCGTTGCCCGACTTGTTACTGTAGCCAGCCAATGAGCCGATGAATGCGTTGCTGTTGCCCATCGTGTTGCTGTAGCCCGCGCTTTCACCGAAGAATGAGTTGTCGCTGCCGCCAGTGTTACCCAGGTTATTTGTCCCAGCATAGTAGCCCGCAAACAGATTGCTGCCCCCCCCCGAAACGCTCAACACCCGATTGTCGTTGAGGTTGTATTGGGTCTGTGAGTTGACGATGTTGGCGAAGAGCGTGCCGCCGAGCGTGCCCGAGCCTAAGAGGTTGAAGCTGCCCGCCTGTACCGCCGCCGTCCGATTCTGAATGTAGTTGGTGCTACCCGCTAGCGGGATGCGAGCGTCCGACAGACGCTCGTCGTTGGTCTGCACATACTGGCTCGCAGCCACGCCGCCGAGTTTCTCAGCGTCTGAGGTCGTCTGCGCTGCGTCGGCTTGCGCGGCGGAGAGCGCGCGAATCGAGTAGGGCGCGGAGGTGATGTTCTGTCGCGGCGCGAGCGTCGTGTAAGTGTCGGTGCTCGCGCCGGAACGCACGCTGATCTCCAGCAGGCGCGCGTCGCCGTTAAATGCCGACGCGCCGAAGTCGAGCGTGACGTTGAACGTGCCGTTCGCGACCGGCACATCTTCGCGCGTGAGTGCCGCGCCGATCTGAGCACCGGCTGCGTCGTAGAGGCGGAACTCGAAGTCGTATGTTCCCGAGGCGGGAGAGCCCGCGTCGGTCAGGCGACCTTGATAGGTGAAGGCGCTCGTCTGTGCCTGCACGGCGGCGGCGCAGAGGAGCAGGAGCGTTAAAGCCGCCGCGGCGAACCGTCGATGGTGTGTGCGTGTGTTAATGCGGAGCATGTGCTTATTCTCCTGAAGTGTGTTCACGGTTAAAGAGTGTGAGAGGTTGATGCGGCGGCGCGCGCCGGAGGCTCGTCGGCGGACTGCCGCGGCGTCAGCTACCGCTTGGAGACAATGTTAAAACCCGCGGCAGTTACCCAGATATTTGTTCCGTCAAACGCCACTCCGCACGGCTTTACCGCGTTGGAAACCAGTACGCCCGACCTCGTCCCGACAACGACAGTGCCGAGGACTGCCCCGTCGCTCGCGCGGAACTTCGTCACGGTGCCACCGGGCTTGTTCGCCACCCAGATGTTCGTGCCGTCGAAGGCGACCCCCATCAGGGTGTCAGCGATGCTTAGACCACCCCCTGTCGGGGGGTGGAGGGGTGGCTCACTTCCGACGACGTAGCCGCCGAGTGGACTCCCGTCGCCGGCGCGCAGTTTCGTCACGCTGTTACTGGCCCGGCATGCCACCCACATGTTCGTCCCATCGAAGGCTATTCCGTTGACCCGTCGGCTGGAGTAGCACTGACTACCGTTAATGCTGTTGGTGCTAAAGATGCCGAGGTTCGCGCCGTCGCTCACACGCAGCTTCATCACCTTGGCTCTATCCAAAACCCAGATATTCGCGCCGTCGAAGGCGACGCCCTGTGGAGTAGACATGGTGGCGAAAGTGCCGAGATTCGTCCCGTCACTGGGGAGCAGCTTCGTCACGTTGCCGTCCCCATTATTCACAACCCAGATGTTCCTGCCGTCAAAGGTAACGCCAACAGGATGAGAGCCGACGGCGAAGGCGCCGAGATTTACCCC
>JBJMGS010000397.1:0-10558 GCA_045807785.1 Pyrinomonadaceae bacterium | reverse complement strand
GGATTGTGGATTGCGGATTGTGGATTGAAAGCGGCGAGAGCGGGCAGAATTGACAGACTGTCCGCTTGAGACTTCTAGTTCGGGAGAGAGAATCTGTGGCTCTTGACGCGAGACTCCACGCTCGCCATTCCAGGTCTTTGAGTCCGCAATCCGCAATCCGTAATCCGCAATCGGGCGGATGCGCCGGATCATCTCGGCGGAGACGACGAAGGTTGCGGCGTTGATGACGAAGACCGTCTCGCGACCGATGAAGGTGGCGACGAGCCCGCCGAGCGCGGAGCCGACGGCGATGGTGCCGGCGGTCGTCGAAGCGGATAGCGAGTTGGCGACGAGCAGATCGTCCGTGCGCGTGACGAGGTTGGGAAGCGTGGCGCGCTTGGCGGCGTTGAAGAAGGCGGAGAGGGAGAAGAGCGCCGCGCCGACCGCGTAGATGAACGGCAGCGACGAGAACCGCTGCGCGAGCAGGAAGCCGAGCGCGAGCACGGCGCGCGCCACGTCCGCCGTGATCATCACGCGCCGCCTGTCTTTGCGATCCACGACGACGCCCGCGACGGGGCCGAAGAGGAAGAGCGGGAGGTGGCGCGCGATGGCGTACACGGCGATGGCGCGACCCTGCCGCGCCGGGCCGGCGAGTTCAATCGCCAGCGCGAGCACGGCGATGTTGTTGAGCCAGTCGCCGATCTCAGAGACGACTTGCCCCGTCCAGAGCCGACGGAAGTCGCGGTTGCGCGCGAGCAGTTCGCGGTAGGTCACCGCCCGCCCCCGCCGCGCGCGGCCTGGTCGGCCTGAAGCTTGCGGTAGCGCGCGAGGATTGAAGTGACATAGTTGCGCGTCGTCGGAAAGTCGATGCGCGCGATGAACTGTTCGGCGGTGAGCGGCTGGGCGGCGTTCGCCGTCCGGTTCCACTCGGCGGCACGCGAAGGGCCGGCGTTGTAGGCGGCGAGGATGCGCGCCTCTGCGTCGGGCGTGTCGCGGTAGTCCTTCGAGATTTTTTCCAGATACCAGCAGCCGACCTGGATGTTGCGTTCCGGGTCGCGCAAGACCGCGCCAGGGTCGCGCTCCATCGCGCGCGCCAGCTCCTTCATCCCGGTCTCTTCCGCCCACTCTCGACCGACCGCGGGCGTCACCTGCATCAGCCCGATCTCACCAGCGTCGCCGCGCTTCCACGGACTGAAGTAGGTCTCCTCGTAGATCACGCTCCACACAAGGAGCGGATCGACGCGGTAGATGCGCGCCTGCCGCGCGATCACTTCGTCGAAGCGGTGAATCCAGAAACGGTTGAAGAAGTAGAAGCTGCCCGCCGCGACGACGCTGAGGGCGAGACCGGCGAGAGCGATGCGTTTCGCGGCGGACATTGATTCAACGAGCCTTCAGTTAACGCCGTGCTTGGATGTTAAGCGTCATACTGTTTCTAACCATAAGCCTTGCTTCGATGTCTGATGGCGATGACATCGATGATCCGTTAAGCGTCTTTAATCTCGTATATCACCCGATAGTCGCCGATGCGGACGCGCCAGAGATTTTCTTCGCCTACTAATTTACGACAGCCGCTCGGACGCGGCTGTTTCGACAGGGCTTCGATTTTAGGGAAGATGCGATTGACGACTTTCGCTTCGAGTGCTTCCAAGTCCCTCCGCGCGGCGCGGGCGAAGCTGATCTCGTAATCAGCCATTAAGTTTACCCTGCCGATGCAGTTTCTCCCTCACGTCCTCGATTGATTCCCGAGGCTCGTCGGCGCGCCGCCTCGCCGTCAAGCTGTCATAAATGTCTTCCCACAATTCGCCGTACTTCTTAAGATCGATGAGCACGGCTGTCTTCTGCCCTTTGTCGTCGGTGACGAATTGAATGCCCTCCATGCGTCTCCCTTTCTAATTCCTGCGGCGCAGGCGCTGCCATAGATCGGCGCGCGTCGAGGTCTCGTCGATGCCTTCGTAGCGCGAGCGCAGGGCGCGCGTGTCGAGGACGTGACCCTGGAGCCAGACGTCCGCCGTGACGGTCGCGCCCACTTCGAGCGCGCCGCCGCGCAAGCTGCGCTGGTTGATGAGGACTTCGAGCTTGAAGCAGTCGAGATCGAGATACGCCCAGAAGAGTTCGCCGCCGGAGAGCGGGTTGCGCAGCGGCTTGTAGGAGAGGACGCGCCCCGTCAGGCTCCAGTCGTTCTCGTGCGCGGCGCGCGCCGGAGCGCAGGACTCGAGCGGCTGCCAGCGCGCCCGCTCCGACTTGGCGCAGACGCGCGCGCGGTAGGCGAGGCCGCACAAGCCGACGTGCAACTCCTGCGCGCGGAAACCTTCCGGTCCAACCTCGGTCAAATTTTGCAGCTCGAAGAGCACCTCGGTCTCCGTGCCGTCGCAGTAGCCGTGGACGATGGCCTCGCCCTCCTCGTCGTACTCCGTGAGAGCCCAGGGGCTGATGCGCTGCGTGTAGCGCGCGCGGAAGCCGGGGCGGCAGTCGGCGTAGAAAACCTCGCCCGTGCCCGACTCGTAGAGCACCGTCCAGACTTCCAAGCCCTCGCCGAGTTTCCAGCAACGACCGTGCAGGACAGCCCCGCGGCGAGAGAGCTGCGTCGGCTCGCCCTGATCGCCCGCGCGTTCGGCGAGGTGGTTGAAGTCCTTCTCGCTCGGAACTTCCAGCCCGATGGCTTCAAACGTTTCTTCCATAACCTTAAAGCAGGGGTTAGGGGTCGGGGGTCAGGGATTGGTCAAAACTATTTTTCTGACCTCTGACCTCTCACCTCTAACTTCTCATCCCGTGGCTCGCTTGCGTGGTTTGGTGGACGACAGATTTTTAACCGGCTCGTCGGCGCGCGGCGCGTGCGTGCGGAAGCCGCGCAGGTTGCGCGCGGGCCCGTGCTTGGGGCGCAAGCCCGTGCGCGCCATCTCGGCGAACAGCTCCACGTCGTAGTCCGCCTCGCGCGACATCTCTTCGCGGATCGCGTGGAGCATTTCTAGAAATCTCGGCTTGCGGTACATGACGCGGATAGTTAAACGCAAATCGTGGGTCGTGACAAGATCGAAAGCGGCGGATCGCGAAATGATCTCGCGGCGACCCGCAGCGGATCGATCACTAGTCTTTCTTTTCTGTCAACTCGGAAACCAGAAACTCGGGCGTGACGATGACGGGCGAGAAGAATCCGGCGGCAGTGTTGAAGAGTCGGATGCGCGCCTGCCGGCGCACGTTGGCGAGGTGGCCGAAGTTCCACGTCACCAGATAATCGATCTTGTGGACGGACGCGATGGCGACGTGCAGGGCGTCGCCGATGTACTTGCGGTGGAAGATGCCGCGCGTGACGTAGCCCTCGGCAAGGATGGCGGCTTCCTCCGACACCTCGACCTGTTCGAGTGGCGCGACGAGTTTCAGGTAACTCGTGCGGTGCGGCTCCGGCACGCGCTCCAGCTCGCGCGCGACGAGCGGCGAGACGACGGCGCGGTACTCCGAAAGCTCGCGTTCCCACCAGCGCATCGTCAGGTCGCGGCGGAACGGCTCGCCGTTGTCGAGGTAGGCGCCGACGACCGAGGTCTCAAGGTAGAGGCTCTGCTTCATAGAATCGCGTGCCTCACTCGAAGCCCTGCGGCGTGATGTTGGCTTCCTTCGAGAGCGGCGCGGGCGTGAAGTTCGGGATCATCTCGAAGCGCACGACGGCGCGCTGGAAGTCAAAGGTGACGCGGAAGTAGCGCAGCATGTTGCCGCCGATGATGCCGGTCTGCTCGAAGCCGGAAGTCTCGTTGATCGGGTTCATGTCGAGCACCGCCGCCGCGAGATTGGCGTGCGTGTAGTCGCCGAGCGTGACGCGCGGCAGCATCAGCAGCGGCACGTCCTCGGTCACGCCCGCCGCCCCGTACACCTTCAGCCGCGACTTCTGCTCGTAGCGTGAAAACTCCTCGCGCTCGCTCAGTTGCCGCGAGACGACCGAGACGGTCGCGCCCGTGTCGATGATGAAGCTGGCGGGCTTATCCATCCCCTCGACCTGCACGAGCCCGCTCCAGAAGCCGCCCGAAGTCGAGCGGATCGGCAGCTCGAAGACGCGACCAGTAGCGGGCTGCACGGCGGGCTGCACCGCGTTGGGGGCGGGAGATGCGACGGGGACGACGGCGGGCGTCGGCGGTCGCGGCACGTCGTCGCGTAGCAGCGCGACGACGTGCGTGCCGTAGTCGATTGACGCGAGGAAATGCGAGAGCACCGAGAGGCCGATGTAGCCGTCCACGGGCTCCTGATCGTTGTGGAACTCGCGGATGTACACGGGCACGTGATCGACATGAACGTCGCCCATCTGGAGCGAGTCGAGGAAGCCATACACGATCTCAAAGTGACCGCCGCCGCCGACGGCGCGCGCCAGCCCGCCGCGCGCTACCGGCTTGACGCCGAGACGGTCAGCCGTCGCGCTCGACAAGACGCACATGCCGGAGCCGCTGTCGATGACGAAGTGCAGCGGCTTCTTCGAGCCGTTAACTCTGACCGGGATGATCGGTCGGCTGTTGACCAGCTCGAACTGGATGTCCGTGTGCTGCCCGCCGCCCGTCTGGTACAGCTTGCCCTGGCTCGAGATGAAGCGAAGGAAGTCGATCAGGCCGCGGATGCGCGCGCGGCGGTCGGCGTCGGTGCGCGGGGCGATACGCAGGAAAGTCTCGTAAGCGTCGGCGGCCTCGCGGAAGCGCTCGGTGCGCGAGGCGGCTTGCGCGTAGTTGAAGATGAAGTCCGGCTCGTTCGGATCGAGATCGACGGCGCGGCGCAAGCCGATGAGGGCGACCTGCGCGCGATTCTCGTAGAAGTTGACCATCGAGAGACCGGCGATGGCGAGCGCTTCGTTCTGATCCAGGCTGACGGCGGTCTTGAACTCTTCGATGGAGAGCGGGAAGTCGCCCGCGGCGAGCAGCGCTGCGCCGAGCAGGGCGTGCGCGCGCGCCGAGAGCGGATCGATGGCGATGGCGCGGGCGGCATTGTCGTAGGCGTCGCGCAGGTTGCGCTGCTTGAGCTGCGCGAAGCTCAAGCCGAGGCGCGCCGGCAAATCTTTCGTGTCTTTCTCAACCAGCCCGCGGAAGATTTTCTCGGCGACCTCGAACTCGCCCTCGCGCAGGGCGCGCTGAGCGCGCTCCCTCTCCTTCTTGTCAGCCGCAAACGTCGCGCCGCCCGCCGCCGTCAACAGCACGACCGCCGCGACGGCGAGAATTGTCAGGCGTAATGTTTTACTCATCGAACACCTCACGTTGAAACGATGAAGTACGAACAATGAGCGACGAACTGAAGGGTGGTGCGTTTTCCTTCCGCGTTCATCGTTCATACTTCATCGTTTCATTTCAGAATCTCCCCGGTCTTCATTGACCACAGGACGAGATCGAGTTCGTCGAAATCTATCTGCGCGCGGAGGGCGAAGCGCCGCAGCTTCTCTTCCGCCGCGAGGTAGAGCGCGCGTGTCGTGGGCGGCGTGGGCGATTCGATGACACCGAGTTCGGCGAGGCTGCGCAGGATGTGCTTATCGAGGATGGCGTAGCCGCGGTAGCCGATGTTGCGCAGGAAGTGGCTCGACTCTTTGTAGCCGAGCCCCTTGATGCCACGCGTGCGCGCCAGCCAGTCGCGCCGCTCGACGGGGTCGTCGAAGGATTCGAGCCGCTCGCGCAGACGCATCCCGCACGTCTCGCGCAGGTGTTCGCGCGTCACGACGATGTAGCCGGAGCGCGAGCGCGGGTAACGGTGTCGTCCTGTGAGCGCCTGCGCCAGCTCTTTGTGCGTCCCTTCGGCGAGCAGAGGTCGCACGGCTTCGACCGAGTTCAAACCCATGCGCGCCGAAGCCCCCGCCGTGAAGATGCAGAAGACCAACTCTTCCCAGAGGCGTTCGTCCGACGCGGCGCGGCGGACTTCGGCAAACTCCGCGAGGCGCGCGCCGATCGCCTCTCGCCGCTCGCGGTGCGCGGCGCGGATCGTTTCAAGGTTGACGGGCTGCTGCTGTTCTCGGCGCACGGGTAATTTCAAACGCGGGGCTGGTCGGCGTCGGCGGAAATACTATGAGCCTGCGCGCGCCGTTGTCAACGAACTCATCCCGCCGGTCAACGCTTACTGCCTGCGATGACGACTGTGCGCGTGTGCGTTGCATCCCGGCGTCGAGCGCGGGCATCTAATTTTGGCGCGCGGCTCCCGGCGAAAATGTTTTCGCGCGAACAAGGGTACTCTTCCCGTGCTATGATGGCACCTGCCCCGCTGTTACGATTCTCCCATCAGAAAGCATGAGGCTCGAAGAATGTCGAGATTGATCTTCAATCGCGCGTTGCTCTTGCTTGCGTTGCTCTGCTCCCTCTCTTTGGGGGCATCGGCGCAGGACGATCCATACGTGCCGGCTCCCGCCTCGACGCCGAACGCGCCGCGCGCGACACCTGCGCCGACGCCGCTCCTCGTCCCACAGCTCATGCCCGTCAGTCCTGCTGGGACGGCGACCGACGACGTTCACACAGTCGTCCCGATGCCGACGCCCGTCTCCGACCGGCAGGGCGTGCTCGTCACGACGCTCGACGGCAAGATCGTCTTGGAGCAGGGTGCGGATCAAGCTTTCAACCCGGCTTCGACGATGAAGCTTGCCACGGCGCTGCAAGCCC
This sequence comes from Pyrinomonadaceae bacterium, assembly GCA_045807785.1. GTDB lineage: Bacteria > Acidobacteriota > Blastocatellia > Pyrinomonadales > Pyrinomonadaceae > JAIVGV01. The sequence continues at coordinate 3,977 of JBJMGS010000397.1, read as the reverse complement.
TGCGCACCTACGGCACAGAGTACCGCTTCACGACCGTCGTCTGGACGACTGGGACGTTTGATAAGAACACGGGGACGGTGACGGGCGATCTAATTGTTTCGGGCCGCGACCCTTCGCTGCACGACGAGCACGCCGTCGCGCTCGCACGCGAGATGAACCGCCTCGGCGTGCGCACCGTCACGGGCGATCTCATCGTCTCGCCGGGCTTCACGATGGACTTCCAGTCGTCGGCGCTTCGCTCGGGCGAGCGCTTCTACGACACGCTCGACGCGGAGCGGCGACCCGCGGCGGCGCAGCGCTCCTGGTTCGAGGAGTGTCAGGCGAAGAACGATCAGGCGTGCTTCACCTCGTCGCCGAGCGTGGCGGTGATGGGCGCGGTTTACGTCGCACCAGTCCCGCCGGGCGCGCAAGTTCTCCTCACGCAGCGTTCGAGCCCGCTCGTTGACGTGCTGAAAGTTTTGCTCTGCTACTCAAACAACTTCATGGCGGAGCGACTCGGCGAAGGGATGGGCGGTGCGTCCGGGTTGCAGAGCTTCCTCGTCAGACAGGTGGGTCTGCCAGCCGGCGAGGTGCGCATCGCTTCGACAAGCGGGCTCGGCATCAACCGCCTGAGCCCGCGCTCGATGATGAAAGTTTACGTCGCGCTGCGTAACGAACTCGCCAAGCACAAACTGCAAACGTCGGACATTCTGCCCGTCGCCGGCGTCGATCCCGGCACGCTCCAGAAGCGTTACGCCGAGTCGCTCTCGCGTGGCAGCGTCGTCGCCAAGACCGGCACGCTCGGGCACACGGACGGCGGCGTCTCCGCGCTCGTCGGCGAGATGCGCGCGCAGAACGGCGAGACGCTGCTCTTCGTCATCTTCAACCGGCGTGGCAGCGTCGTGCGTTTCCGGCAGGATCAGGACAGCCTCGTCGCCTCGCTCCAGTCCGCGCGCGGCGGCCCAGCCCTCTTCGCTTACACGCCCCACGCGCTCGCCATGCGACTCGCCGACACCGAGTTCAACGCGCGCAACAAGAACGAGTACGAGTCAACGCCGAACAATTAATGATGAAGGTAGGAATGATGAACGCGGAAGCTGAAGGATCATGTCTTCACTTCCGCGTTCATCATTCCTACCTTCATCATTTCCAAAATACCGCGCCCCGGCGACTCGAAAGCCGCCGGGGCGCTTTTCGTCCCCCGCGCTCGGCGTGCGGTCCTCGCGCGAGCGGGACGATCTCGTGCGGTTCCCCTGTTCGTCACTGCGGAAGACTTATCGCGCCGAGAGCGACGCCGCACGCGCGACTCCCGCAGTCCCTACCTTGATCGGCGGCGCACGTTCGATGCGACGCGACCTTACAGCCGCGACCGAGCCGACGCGTGCTCGCCACGCGTCTCCTCTGCAAACGGCAAGCCGCACGGCGCACACACGCCTTCGACCTCGTCCAAACCCGGCTTTAGTCATCATCTGCACGTTCGTCGGCGCGCGTCTGTGCGTCGGGCGAGTCGCGCGTCGGCGCGTCGCCTGTTTCCGTCGGTAACAGCTTTGTGTAACCGGGGTGATAGTGCGCGGCGCAGGCGCGGAGGGCCTGTGCGCGGTGTGTAACGCGCTTCCCCTTTTGCCACTTTAGGTGACAGGACATGGGCGGGCGGGCGGCGACGCGGGACGAATGAGGTGGGAAAGACGCGGATTCGGGCGCATGGCACTCTGCTTGCCGAATGCTGCATCGGTGCGCCCGTTGATTCGCTTGGCGAGGGGGCGCGAGAGCGTCGCAGAGGTTGGAGACTCACATGAATATTCTCAGGACAAAGACGGCGACCCGGTTGTCACGCGCCTCTCGCGGCGAGCGTGGGTTCTCGGGCATCGAGATCATGATCGTGATCGCCATCGTGGGGATCATTTCGGTCGTCACCGTGGTGGGCATCAGTCGGGCGCGACAGGACTCGCGGCGCATCGATGCCGCGCGCGAGCTGCAAAACTATCTGGAGACGGCGCGCGCCGACGCCGTCCGCCGTCACGACACGGCGACCGTCCAAGTCCTCAACAACAGTTCCTACCGCGTCATCATAGACTTCAACAACAACGGCGTGATCGACGCGGGAGAGCGTCGCACCATCAACCTGCCGTTCGACGTGCGCTTCGCTCAGCCGCTGCCCGTTCCCGCCACGTTCGACTGGCGCGGGCGCGTCGCGGGCAACATTGACTTCACGCTCAACACCAGCGACAGCGATGGTAACGCTGTCGCCGGCAGACAGACGGCATCAATCGCTCTGACCGGCGCGGGCGACATCACCATCGACACGAACGTCGCGAGCCAGTTGCCCGAAATCGATATTACGCCGTACCCCACGCCGACGCCCTCTGCGACCGCGACGCCTTCGGCGACGCCTTCGACCACGCCTTCGTCGAGTCCGACCGCGACGCCGTCGCCCACGGCGACCCCGACCGCGACGCCCACGCCCACGGCGACGCCGACACCGACTGCGACGCCGACACCGACCGCAACGCCGACGCCGACCGCGACGCCCACGCCGACCGCGACGCCCACGCCGTCGCCGACGCCACCAGGACAATGCACCATTTCGGCGAACGTCAGTTCGGTGTCGATCCGCAAACGGGGGCTCTCGACCGGCACCGTCTCGGTGAAGCTGACGGGCAACACCACCACGCAGACGGTGACGGCGACCACTAGCTCGCCGACCATCGTCGTCTCGCCCGCTTCGGCGTCAATCGGCGTCAACGGTCGCGCCACGTTCGCTATCGCGTCGAACACGAACAACGCGGGCAGCACCTACACGGTCACGTTCAATTCCGGGTGCGGCACGGCGACCGTGACCGTGACCGTGACGAACTGACGCTCAAGGGGGCGCGCGATGATGACGACACAGCAGCGAAGCGAACTGACGACGGAGATAACAGTCATGTCACAGCAGCAGCATTCGGGACGGGGCGCCAGGCACGCCGAGAGGCGCGGCGAGCGCGGCTTCACGCTCATCGAGACGGTCGTCGCCATGATCGTGATGATGACGGTCGGGCTCGGCGCGTCGGCGCTCCTCCTCTATTCGATCTCGAACAACTCGGCGTCGGCGGCGCGCGCGCAGTCGCTCGCCATCGCGCAGAAGGAGATGGAACGGCTGCGCAGCGTGGAATGGAGCGACGCGCTACTCGCCGCGACCGCCAACCCCGTGACTTCAACCGTCACGAGCGGCGGCGGCGCGGGCACGGGCGTGGCCGACAGCAAATACAGTTTCACCGTCTCGAAGACCATCACGGAGCAGAACCCCGTCCCGGCGCCCGGCGGTGGCAATCGGATGACGACGAAGCTCATCACCATCTCGGTCACGCCCTTCACTAACAACGCCTCCTGGACGGCGGGGGCGGTGACGATCACTTCGACGCGCTCGACGCTCCAGCGCGGCCCGTACTAAACACGCGCCCCTGGCGCGGCAACCCGAAGGGTTACGAGTTATGAAGCAGCAGGAACAGAACAGGCGCGGCGGCGAGGCGGGATTCTCGCTCCTCGAACTGATCATCGCGATGGGACTGACGGTACTAGTCATGGGGCTCGCCTCGACCCTCATCGGCTCGGCGGTCAACATTCGCTCGCGCGAGGATCGGCGCTCGGACGGCATCGCCGACGTGCGCCGCGCGCTCAACACGATGACGCGCGAGATCGGCAACGCGGGCTACGAGATGCCGGCGAGTTTGGCGGGCAACGGTCTCGTCGATGCCAACTCGAACTCGACGCAGGTTCGCGTCCTCAGCAACGCCGACTACAACAGTACCGATGCGGGCGCAACGCCAACCTCGGTGACGAGCGCGGACGAGGACGTGCTCTACCAGTGGGTGAATGATGCGGCGACCGGGCAGAGCTACATCCTGCGCTACGACGTGAACAACTTCGTCGGCGGCACGACCGTCCTCGCCAACCGCATCGATTCTTTCATCATCCGCTACTACGACCGGCGCGTCACCTACACGCCGGGGACGTGCGCG
>JBJMGS010000396.1:0-5266 GCA_045807785.1 Pyrinomonadaceae bacterium | reverse complement strand
GTCGCGCCGACGCAGCGCAGCTCGCCGCGTGCGAGCGCGGGCTTGAGCATGTTCGAGGCGTCGATGGCGCCCTCGGCGGCACCCGCGCCGACGAGCGTGTGCAGCTCGTCGATGAAGAGGACGATCTGCCCCTTCGCGTTCTCGATGTCTTTCAAGACCGCCTTCAGCCGGTCCTCGAACTCGCCGCGGTACTTCGCGCCCGCGAGCATCGAGCCGAGATCGAGCCCGACGAGCCGCTTGTTCTTCAAAGTCTCCGGCACGTCGCCTGAGACGATGCGCTGGGCGAGTCCCTCGACGATGGCGGTCTTGCCGACGCCGGGCTCGCCGATCAGGACGGGGTTATTTTTCGTCCGGCGCGAGAGGACTTGGATGGTGCGGCGGATTTCGTCGTCGCGACCGATGACGGGGTCGAGTTTCCCGGCGCGCGCAAGGTCGGTCAAATCTTTGGCGTATTTCGAGAGCGCCTGATAGTTCGCCTCGGCGTTCTGGTCGGTGATGCGCGAGCCGCCGCGCATCTCGGCGACGACCTTCTGCAAGTCTTCGCGGTTGACGCCGTGCTGGCGGAGGATGCGACCCGCCGCGCCGTCCTTCTCGTCGGTGATGGCGAGGAGCAGGTGCTCGGTCGAGATGTACTCGTCCTGCATCGCCTCGGCCTGCTTCTGGGCGGCGGTGTAGAGCTGTGTCGTGCGAGGACTAAAATACTGCTGCCCGCCCTGAACTTTCGGCTGGCGCGCGATCTCAGCCTGCAAGTCGTTGAGCACAACTTGCAAGTTGACGCCGAGCTTGCCCAGGAGCGGGCGCACGATGCCTTCGGGCTGTTCGAGCAGCGCGAGGAGCAAGTGCTCCGGCTCGACCGACTGGTGCTGGTTGCGCTCGGCGATCTCAATAGCCGTCTGGACGGCTTCCTGACCGCGCAGTGTGAAACGATCTAAACGCATAACAAAAACCTGAGAGGTTAGAGGTTAGAGATCGGAGGTTAGTAAGAATGGTTTTGACCGACCTCTAGCCTCCGACCTCTAACCTCTGATCATTATCGACCCGCGGCGGCGTCCTTTTTCGCCGTGCCGGGCGCTTCGGCCCGCGCCTCGATGGTCTTGGGCTGGCTGTTCGCGCCCTCGCCAGCGATCTCGATGCGGCGCGCCTTTACTTCCTCGCGCTTATGCAGCGTCACGCGCAGCACGCCGTTCTTGTACTCGGCGTTGGCGTTCTCGGAAGAGACCGTCTGCGGCAACGTGAACGAGCGCGTGAACGACCCGTAGGAACGCTCGACGCGGTGGTAGTTGTCGGCCTCGTCCTTCTTCTCGAAGTGGCGCTCGCCGCGAAGCGTGAGCACGTTGTTCTCGATCGTCAGCTCGAAGTCCTCGCGGTTCATGCCGGGAAGCTCGGCTTCGAGGACGATTGCGTCCTTGTTCTCGAAGATGTCCACGCTCGGCATCCAGGCTCCGCGCGAGAGACCCTCATCGTCGAAGCCGCGCCCGAGGCTGGTGGAGAACAGTCGGTTGACCTCGTCCTGCAAGCCGCGCAGATCGCGGAACGGATCGTAACGGGTGATGGACATGGCTCTACTCCCTCCTCGCAAAATCTTTAACTTCTGAGATGGCTCGCGCAGCCCTCCGTTCGAGAAGATTATTAAGGACGGCCGGCTGCTGAGCGTGAGAGGATAATAATATCTGAGTGGGTTATTGTCAAGTAGCAGGCGCAAAAATTTTTCGCCCGAATTTCACAGGGAAAATGGGCTCTGGGCGGGGAAGTCTCAGTCCATTCCGAAGAATCTTTTAATCGACTTGATGAGGCTCACGGGCTCGTCGCCCATGCTCTGGCGCGCGGCTGTGGCGCTCAGGCCGGCGCGTCGCTCGGCGATGGTGTGGCTGAGGGATTCGACCAGATCGGGGTTGGTCTCGAAGAGGGTTTTCATCGCGCGGTGCCCGATCTCCAACACTTCCGTCTCTTCGGTGGCGCAGACGCTGGCGGTGCGCGGCTCGCCCGTGAAGAGCGCCATCTCGCCGAAGAAGTCGCCCTCGTCGAGCGAGGCGACGGTGCGCAGTTTCCCTTGCTGCGAGATGCGCACGTCCACGCCGCCGCGGTTGACGACGAACATCGAGTCGCCCGCCTCGCCCGCGCGGATGATCTGCTCGCCCTGCGCGTAGGTGCGGCTCTCGCAAGACGCGGCGAGGCGCTGGATTTCCTCCGGCGTGAGCGGGGCGAAGATGTCCACCGCCGAGAGGCGTTCGGTCACGCGGTCGAGCGGGGCAGAAGACCTACCGCCGTCGCGCGGCGGGCGCTCGACATAGAGGGTCTGCGTCGGGTAGGCGAAGGAGAGCCCGGCGCGGCGGAAGGCGTACCAGATGAGCTGGCGGACGAGCGCGTCGGTGTCGTGCTGTTTGGCGTAGTCCACGAGCCAGTATTTGACTTCGTAATCGACGGCGAAGTCGCCGAGGTTGCGTATGCGCACGACCGGCGTCAGCTTCGGCGAGACGTTCTCGGCGTCGCGCACCGCCTCGCGCACGACGTGGATGACCTTGGCGGGCGAGTCTGTATAGACGGCGTTGAAGAAGACGTTGCGCGCGTTCAGGTTGTCGCGCGGCGCGACCTCGATCTGCTCTTTGGCGAGGGCGCTGTTCGAGACGAGGACGACGTGGTTGCTGAAATTCCTGATCTTCACCGCGCGCCACGTGACGCTCTCGACGACGCCGGAGAAGGCGCCGACCGTGATCACGTCGCCCACCTCGAAGGGCTTGTCGGCTTGCAGCGAGACCCCGGCGAAGAGGTTGCCGAGCGTGTCCTGCAAGGCGAGACCGACGATGATGCCCAAGAGCGCCGAGCCGGAGAGCAGCGCCCCGAGCGAGAGGTTAGGGAACGTCACCTTGAGGATGAGCGCGCTCAGCACCACGTAGGCGACGAGCGCGAAGATGTCGCGCAGGAAGCGGGGCGCCTCGCGCCGCTTGCGCGCGCGGAAGACGAGGTCGAAGAAGAACGCGCCCGCGAGCCGGACGGCGAGGAGCATGACGCTCAGCCAGAACGCGAGCCACACGCCCGTCTCGATCAAGTCGTAGGTCGCGTGCCCCCGCGAGTAGCGGTCGCTCTGCGCCTTTGTGAGCAGACTCAGCGCATCTTCGCCGATCGTCGGCGGGGCGAACGAGGGCAGGAAGTGGAGCGCCAGCGCGAGCAGCGCGAGCGCGACGAGCGGGAAGACGAACTGTCCGGTGAAACGCTTGCGAGCCATACGAAGCTTAAGCGAGGGTTCGGGCGTATCGAGCGAAGATGAAACGAGCCGGATTTCGTGCGCCATCGCGACCGACCCGCGTCGTCAGTCGCTGCGATTCACGATTGACGATTCACGATTCTCGATTCACGACGAGAAGATCGTCCTGCCGACCAACAGCAGCGAGAGCGCCGAGACGACGACGACGGTCAGCCACGCGACGAGATTATAGACGCGTCCGTTGGCGTGCACACCCATCAAATCGCGATTTCCGGCGAGACGCAAGACCGCGACGAGCAGGACGGGCAGCAGCAGCCCGTTGATGAACTGCGTCGCGACGAGCACGCGCCACAGCGGCAAGCCCGGCAAAATCGCGACGAGCGAGCCGACCGCGATCAGGAACGTGAAGATGCCGAGGAAGATCGGCGCTTCACGAAAAGAGCGCGAGACGCCCTTCTCGAACCCCGCCGCCTCACTGATCGAGTAGGCGGTCGCGAGCGGCAGCACGCCCGCCGCGAGCATCGACGCGCCGAAGAGTCCGACGGCGAAAAGTATCTCCGCGTACCTGCCCGCGAGCGGTCTAAGCGCCGTCGCCGCCTCCGCCGCCGATTCGAGTTCGTGCGTTAAGCCCGCGAGGTGCATCGTCGCGGCGGTCGAGACGACGATGAAGAAGGCGACGGAGATGGCGAAGATCGTCCCCACCCACACGTCCGCGCGCGTCAGATTATATTCCTCGACGGGCACGCCCTTCTCGACGACCGACGACTGGACGAAGACCTGCATGTAGGGCGAGATGGTCGTGCCGATCAGGGCGACGAGCATGAAGAGGTAGCGGCTGTCGAGTTGGAACGTCGGGTGGACGCTCGCCCGCGCCACCTCCGACCAGTTCGGGTGCGCCATGAAAGCCGAGATGATATAGCCCAAAAAGACGAGCGACATGACGAGGAAGACGCGCTCGACCCTTTTGTACGAGCCCTTCACGACGAGCCACCACACGGCGAACGCGGCGAGCGGCACGGAGAGATAGCGCGGGATGCCGAACAACTCCGTCGCCGCCGCGATGCCGACGAACTCCGAGACGGTGACGCCCGCGTTCGCGACCAGGAGCGCGAGCATGATGAGCATCGTCCAGCGCACGCCGAACTGCTCGCGTATGAGATCGGCGAGCCCCTTGCCCGTCACCACGCCCATGCGCGCGCACATCTCCTGCACGAGACCGAGGCTGACGGTGATCGGGATCAGTACCCAGAGCAGTTTGTAGCCGTAGGTCGCGCCCGCCGAGGCGTAAGTAGCGATGCCGCCCGCGTCGTTCCCCGCGTTCGCGGCGACCATGCCGGGACCCAAGATCGCGAGGTAGGCTAGAAGACCCTTGCGCTGCGTGACCGCGCGGCGCACACGACGGCTCCCCCGCCGCCACAGGCGACGCCCCGCCTCCCGCACCTCCATCGCGCGCACATCCGCCACAAGCTTGGGTCTCCGTCGTTCATAAACTCGGCACTAATGAAATTGTTAAGGTCTTTCTCAGGGGGTACTCCAAGTGTTTACGACTGCCAGAATGAGAGTTCTTTCGTTACTTTCCACGTGCCCTTTTCTTTGGTCAATAATATGTAACTTCCATCTCCACATAAACTGCCGCAATCAGTTTCTGCGTAGAGACATGCGTGCGTCATGCTTGGATCAAAGCCGACTCTCGAAAGAGTAATATAGCCCGGAGAATTCGGATACTTTTTATAAAAATTCTTCCAGCTTTCTTCGAGATTCTTACTCTTGAAGAAAGCCTGAAACTCATTTCGGTTTACTAACAAGTAATCAAGGTTAAGATTAAAAGACCTCACTAATCGTTCAGACTTTTGATTTTTGGCTTTGTAATCTTTGAGCGCAGCTTGAAATTCTGACGACAAGGTTTCTTTGTAATCTTTGAATACTTCTTCTGGCTGGGAGCCAGTAACCATATCGCCTGATGTTTGGTTATTAACAACCAACAATTTAACTCCGCTTCCATCTTCGGGGCTGCTACCTATCTTGTTTAGCAGAGCAGCATATACGGCGTATTCTTTGCCAACC
>JBJMGS010000395.1:0-15341 GCA_045807785.1 Pyrinomonadaceae bacterium | reverse complement strand
GGGTAGCGGTACTTCGTCACCCACACGATGTGTGCCGTCAACCTCGTGACTGAATGACTGCCGTATCGGTTCTCTTTCATGTCGCCGCACTTCTAGCATCCCTAGAAGTGGGTAGCAACTAAAGTCTTGCACTAAAGTGCATAGTTTCGACTAGCGTGCTGAAACAATGAAGGATGAAGGATGAAGGATGAAAGAGAGAGCACTCGACCTGAGTGACCACGCTTTCATCCCTCATCCTTCATCCGTCATCCTTCGCTTTAGACGACCGGCGAGAGTTCCTCTAAAAACTGCAAGTCCATCGCGCGCCCGCGGCGCGGCTCGTAGGTGGAGAGCGTGTCGAAGAGCGCTTCGACGAGCGCGGGGTCGAACTGCGTGCCGGCTCCCGCCCGCATCCGCCGGTAGGCTTCTTCGAGCGCGAGACTCGCGCGGTAGGGACGGTCGCTCGTCATCGAGTCGAAGGCGTCAACGACCGAGACGAGGCGCGCGCCGAAAGGAATCTCCGCGCCGCGCAAGTTGAACGGGTAGCCGCAGCCATCCCACCACTCGTGGTGATACTTGACCATCTCGCGCACCGTCTCCATGTGCGGCACGCCCGAGAGCGCCTCGTCGCCGTACTCGACGTGCAGGCGCATGAGTGCCATCTCCTCGCAGGAGAGTTTGCCCGGCTTGCAGAGGATGTGTTCGGGCACGCCGATCTTGCCGATGTCGTGGAGGAGCGCGCCGAGCTTGATGAGCGGGGCTTCCGTGTCGCCCAGCCCGCAGTTGACGGCGACCGCCTCCGCCAGATCAGCCGTCATGTTCGAGTGCTCGGCGGTGCAGCGATCCTTGGCGAAGAGGAGCGTGACGAGCATCCGCGCCGTGGCGACGAACGACTGCCGCGCCTGAATTTCCAGGAGCCGGTTGCGCTCGCGCGTCTGCGAGAGGGCGAGCACGTTGTCGATGACGTTTAGGAGTTCGTGGTAGCCGAAGGGCTTGTAGAGGTAGGCGGCGAGCCCGGCGTCGAGCAGACAGCGCTGCTCCGCGCGGTTCGCCGACTGCGCCGTGAGCATGATGACGGGCGTGTGGCGCACGCGCTGATCGTGCGAGCGCAGGATTTCCTCGAAGACCTGTTTACCGTTGAGATCGGGCATCAGGTAGTCGAGCAGGATCACGTCGGGTCGAGCGGCGTGCGCGAGGCGCAGGCCTTCGCGACCGCCGGGCGCGCCCTCGAAGCGGTAGCCGGCGCGTGCGGCGAGCGAGCGCCCAAACTCGATCTGCAAGGGATCGTCGTCGATCATTAAGACTAGTTGCGGCTGGAAAGTTGTGTCGGACATGGCGAGTATGGTGAGTCCGGCGCGACCGTCACGGCGGCGCGCAGGCGCAAAGACACCCCTCCCTTCTGCGGGGACCGTCGTTCGTCAGTGAGGTGAACTATTAGGAGACTGCTGCACACGCGTCGCGCGGGGCAGCGGACGGTCGGGTGTGTGACGCCTTCTTCTTTGGGAGAGAGCCCGCGTGCCGACTGATTTTGCGGGCAAGGTCTTTTCAAAGACGCGTGCGGGAGTATAATCGAAACCAACCGCTTTGCAACCTCTAAATATTTCACGAAACCGTTAAATTTCGCGGCGACGCGGGAGGCGCGGGGGCGAGGAGAGAATCGTGACACAGAACGTGAAGGACAGACTGCAAGCCGAGTTGGACGAATTGGACACGGAGTTGCGCGTGCACCTACCCCGGCAGATCAAGACAGCGAAGGAGTGGGGCGACCTGCGTGAGAACGCCGAGTACCACGCCGCGCTGGCGCGCCAGCAGTTCGTCCAGGCGCGCATCCGCGACCTGCGCCAGCGCCTGAGCGAGGTCGCCTCCATCGACGTCTCGAAACTCCCGCACGGCCGTATCGCCTACGGCTCGACCGTCATCCTCTACGACCCCGAGCGCGACGAGGAAGTGACCTACCGCCTCGTCACCGCCGAGGAGAGCGACCCGCCCGCCGGGCTCATCTCCACCTCCTCGCCCATCGGGCGCAGCCTGATGGGGCGCGAGGAGGGCGACGAGGTGAAGGTGGCGACGCCCGGCGGCGCACGCAACTTCGAGATACGCCGCCTGACGACGATCCACGACGAGGCGGCGAACAAGGATGAAGGTTGAACGCGTGATGACGCCGCCCGCTGCGGCATGATCAGTAGTTAGGCGTTTCTGTTTGGTGTAAGGGGGGAGTTGAAGGAGTAGATTGAAAGGAGATGACGGTCATGTCTATTCCCTGGTACGCGCTCATGTGGCTCCCCGGCACGTTGCTCGGGGTCACTATTGGCGGCCTCGGCGCGTTCGTCGGCGTCTGTGCGTCGCGCGGGAAGTTGCCCCCGAGCGCGCTCAAATTAATGCTAGCGATGCTGGCTGTCTCGGCGGCCTTTTTAGTGGTCGGGGTAGCGGCTCTGGCTATGAGTCAGCCTTGGGGGGTCTGGTATGGCTTCCTGTTACCCGGGCTGATCGGGTTGGTGGTACTTGGGGCTAACCTGCCGGTCGTCAAGAAGCGCATCCGGGAATAGTCAGTCACAGGCAGTTGAGTTTATCCCTCCCACCGAAGGCGCGGTGAAGATGTCGGGAACCGAATGAGTTGGTCGGCGTCTAACTCCCGCGTGTGCGCACGCTGTCGGTGAGGGGAGACGGACGTTGCTGAGCATCCGCGAACTGACGAAGACTTATCCGGGGGGCGTGCGCGCACTTAAAGGCGTCAGCCTCGAAATCCCGACGGGCATGTTCGGGCTGCTGGGGCCGAACGGCGCGGGCAAGACGACGCTGATGAAGATCGCGGCGACGCTGCTCGAACCCGACGCGGGCGGCGTCACGCTCGACGGCGAAGATCTCATCAATAACAAACAGTCCGCGCGCCGCGCGCTCGGCTACCTACCGCAGGAGTTCGGACTCTACCCGTCGCTCACCGCCGAACAGACGCTCGATTATTTCGCGCGACTCAAAGGCGTCGCGGACGACGGGGAGCGACGAACAGTGGTCGGCGCGCTGCTCGAAAGAGTCAACCTCACGAGCGCGGCGCAACAGAAAGTCGGCGGGTTCTCCGGCGGGATGCGGCAGCGTCTGGGGATCGCGCAGGCGCTCATCGGTCAACCGCGCCTGATTATCGTTGACGAGCCGACCGCCGGGCTCGACCCGGAAGAGCGCGCGCGCTTCCACAACCTGCTCTCTGAGATCGCGAGCGAGAGCGCGACGGTCATCCTCTCCACGCACATCGTCTCAGACGTCTCAAACCTCTGCGAGCGGATGGCGATCATCCGGCGGGGCGAGATCGTCGCCGCTTCGACGCCGCAGGAGGCACTCGCGCAAATGGCGGGCGCGGTCTGGGAGATCACCGTGCCGCGCGAGCGTGTCGCCGACTTGAAGTCGCGCCTCACAGTCATCTCCACGCAGATGTTCGAGGGGCGCGTCCGCGTCAGGGTTTACGCGCAGGGCGCGCGACCGGGCGAGGAGTTCAGCCCCGCGACGCCTTCGCTCGAAGACTACTACTTCGGCGTCGCCAGCCGGGCGGGGGTCGCGAATTGAGAAGCCCCGCGCGCACGCCCTTCGGCGCCATCTTCCGCACGGAAGTCTTGCTCAACTCAAAGCGCGTCGTCCCCTACGCGATGGCGGCGCTGTGCGCTGGTAACGCGCTGCTGTGGTGGGGCTGGGGGCCAGCCGAGAGCCGCGGCCTGGCGACGAACAGCGAAGCCTTCATCGCCGGGATGCTCACGGTCTTCTCCTTCATGACGCTGCCGCTCTTCACCGCCGTCATCATGGGTGATCCGGTCGTCAGAGATTTTCGCGCGGGCGTGACGCCGCTAATTTTTTCTAAGCCCGTCCGCCCCGCCACTTACCTGCTCGGTAAGTTCTGCGGCAACTTCTTCACGCTCGTCTGCTGCCAGGCGGCTTTCCCGCTGACGCTCTGCGCGCTCCAGTGGGTGCACAAGTCCCACATGATCGTCCAGCCGGTGCGCGTGCTTCCCTACTTCAAACACTTCCTGCTGCTCGTCGTCGTCTCACACCTCGTCCTCGCCGCCGTTTACTTCACCGTCGGGACGCTCACGCAGAGCGCCAAGCTCGTTTACGGCCTAGCCGTCTCTTTTTACCCGATCTACATCGCCTATCAGGCGGTCTGGTTGAAGAGCTTGCAGCAGCTCTGGCGCGTCGTGCTCGATCCGCTCGTGATGAACTGGCAGAAGAGTGTTAACTTGCAGAGCGCCGAGTCACTGAACCAACTCGTGATCAGTTACGACCCCGTCATCCTCCTGAACCGGGCGCTGATGGTGCTCACCGCCGCCGCCTGCCTGTCGCTCCTGTACGCTCGTTTCTCCACGGTCGAGCGCGCGAAAAAGCGTGCAGGCAATCCGCTCACGACCATCGCTCTCGCCCCCGATGACGAATGGATCGAAGCGGGGACGGAGAGTTTCAGCCTCGACCGTCCAGCCCAGCTTGAAGCACCCGTTAATAAGACGGCGGTGCCGATCCTCAAAGTCGTCGTGAAGACTGAAGGCGCGCGAGCGAGCACGAAGCAGTTGCTCGCGGCGCTGAGGGTCGAGTTTCGCTTGTTGCTCGCCGAGCGCAGCCTCGTCGTGCTCGTGCCCGTCGTCGTGCTGCTGTGTTACGCCGGGGTCGGCTACTACGACGTCGTGACCGACGGCTCGTACTCCGCCGCCTACGCCGCTCGCGCGGCAGACTCGCAGCTGCTCTTCCTCGTCGCCGTCGCGCTCTTCTACACGGGCGAGGCGATGCACCGCGACCGCGAGCTGCGCGTCGAGCCCGTGCTCTGGGGTTTCCCCACGCCCAACTTCGTCCTGCTGCTCCCGAAGTCAGCGGCGACGCTGTTGCTCTCAGCCTGCCTCTGCGCGCTCGCCTGCCTGACGGCCATCGCGGCGCAAATTTTGCGAGGGCACGCGCCCGTCGAGCCCGTCCCCTACCTCGCGGCCTGCGCGCTGATCCTGTTCCCCAACGCCGTCTTCCTCGTCGCGGCGGCGACCGCCCTCGGTGTCCTCGCGCGCGATAAGTATCTCGCTTACGCGCTCGGCATCGGCGCGGGCGTCGGACTCTTTTATCTCTACAGCCGGGGCTACGACGGCTGGCTCTACAACCCTCTGCTGTACGGGCTCTGGACGCCCGCCGATCTGACGCGCGGGGCGGCGCGCCTGCCGCACATCCTGACGCACAGAATCTACGTCCTCGCCCTCGCCGCGCTCGCGCTCGCGCTGGCGCACCTCTGCTTCGCGCGCAGGACGACGGACGGCGCGGGCGGATTTCTTCGCGGCAGGGGATGGGCGGCGCTCGTCGCTTCGGTCGCGACCGCGATAACCATCATCACGGGCTGGTCAATCGGCGGCGGCAGGTGAGCAGCGCCTGAAACCTGTCCGCAGCCAATTTCTTGACAGAGTGTCGCTTGCCTCCCTATGATTCATGGCTTGTTCGGGGGCGCCCGCGGGGTCGCTCCGGGTCGGCGTTAAGTCGGGGAGAAAGGTTCGCGAGAGTTGTTTGGGGCGAGCATCGGGCGCGGCGCGCTGCGGATCATTGACGCGATGGTGCGCGCGCTGGCGCGGGGTCGCGTCAACCCCAACTGGTTGACCGTCATCGGCGTCTCGATCAACGTCTTGTCGGGACTGCTCTTCGGTTTCGGTCACTTCTTCTCCGCCGGGTTAGTCCTGACGGTCGCCAACCTCTTCGACATGCTCGACGGCAAAGTCGCACGCCTCTCGGGTCGCGTGACGCGCTTCGGCGGCTTCCTCGACTCGTCGCTCGACCGCCTCTCCGATATGGTCGTCTTCGTCGGGCTGATGGTCTTCTACGCGCGCGCGACCGCCGACCCGACGAGCCCGGCTTACGGACAGCACTCGACCTTAAACGTCTTCCTCGCGGGCGCGGCGTTGATGGGGTCGGTCCTGGTGAGCTACACGAGCGCGCGCGCCGAGAGCCTGATCCCTAAGTGCGACGTCGGTTTCCTGAGGCGGCCCGAACGCGTCGTGCTCCTGATCATCGGCGCGCTCTCGACGCACGCGGGCTCGGCGAACTACTTCGCGAACCGGATGCCCGCCGTCCTCTGGGTGCTCGCCGTCGGCTCCTACTGGACGTTCGCGCACCGCATGTACCACACGTGGCGCGAGGTCTTGCGGGCGGACGAAGCGGGTGCGGAAGCGACGACCGCCGCATCTAAGTCTGACGGGGAGAGGCGCGGCGCGGCGAAGGTCGTCGGCGAGCCGCAGGCTTCGCGCTAGAGTTTGACTGAAGCATTCGGGCGGTCGAGAAATTTTTCGGCGGCGGCTCGTCTTTAGTCGTATCATTCAACGAGCCGTGCGCCGCAGAGTTGGTTTCGCACGATCCACAGAACCGAAAGAACTGGTGATTGTTAGAAGTATGGAGTCTCCCAAGTTGATAATCTGTCCTTGCTGCGGCGCGAAGACGAACGCCGATCTCGGCGTCGAGCCCTGTGCCGGCTGCGGCGCGTTCTCGGTCGGCCCCCCGCTCGCGCGCCCCGAGCACGAGCTTCCGGCATACGGCCTGACCGCCGCCATCGCCGCCGCGGGCGCACTGCTCGCACTCGTCTTTACGGTGGCGACGGCGATGGCGCTTTTCGCGGCCAAGCCCTTCTCGCTCGGGTTCTGGAACGTCGCGGCGGCAGCGGAGACGGCGGCGTGGCATCTGAAGTGGGCGCTCTTGCCGCTCGCGCTCGCGGCGTTTGTCGCGGGTGCGCGTGCGCTGATGCGCGTCAGCCGTGCGCCGCAGCGTTACGTGGGCGTGCGCTTCGCGCTCGGCGGCCTCGCCACCTCGGCACTCGTCGCCACGACGATGCTCACGCTCATCGGCGTCACCGTCCCCGAACGGCTGCGCCAGCGCGAGGCGGCGCAAGAGGCGGCTGACCACGTCGAGGCTTACGATCCGATCAGGGTGCTCTTGGAATACCAGCAGCAGTACGGCACGTTTCCTTCGGGCGACGAAGACTTAAAGCGGCTCCCGGATCCTGACGGCTCAATCGCGCGCACGCGTGCGATGTTCTCTGCGGGTCTCTTGCAGTATGAACCCGAATCGACCATCGCCTCGCTGCCTCCTTCGGCGAAGGCGCGCGGGCGGCGCTCAACGAGCGTCACGATCCGCCCCGTCTCGCTGCGCACGGGCGCGGACGACGCCGCGCAGCAGGGCGAGCCCATCGCGTTCACCAACTACACGCTGCGCCTCGCGGGCGCAGACAAGAAGCTCGGCACGAGCGACGATCTCTTCGTGCGCGACGGCATGATCGTCCCCGCGCCGTCCGTGCCGACGCAGACCACGCGCACGCCAGCCGCCAAGCGCGTGCCCTGACGCGGGCGCGCGCACATTTCTCGCACTCAACAACCTCCGACGAGCATGGGACTTCTCTCTCTCTTCCGGCGCGGCAAGGTGGACGCCGAGGCTGAGCGCCGCGTGCGTCTGCTGCGCACCGGTCGCATCTCCGACGGCAGCGTCTTCGATGTCGGCACCAACGACTCCGGCGACATCCTGCTCGTCTTCTACAGCTACAACATCAGCGGCGTCGAGTACGAGTCTTCGCAGACGCTCGACGACGCGCAGCGCCAACGCCCCGCCGACTACTCGCCCGGAGCCAGCATCACCGTCCGCTACGACCCGCACCAGCCCGCGAACTCAGTCGTCGTTTAGTTGTTAGCGATGAGCGATGAGCTGTCAGCCTTTGGCTGCCGGCTACCACTAATCACGGCTCGGAGTTTATACTTCCGGCTGATCGCTAAGAGCTAACAGCTAATCCATGTTTCGCAAAATCCTGATCGCCAATCGCGGCGAGATCGCCGTGCGCGTCGTGCGCGCGTGCCGCGAGCTAAATGTTTCGCCGGTCGCCGTCTATTCCGAGGCGGACGCGGCGGCGCTGCACGTGCGCCTCTCGGACGAGGCTTATCTGATCGGCGCCGCGCCTTCGGCGGAAAGTTACCTGCGCATCGAGCGCATCGTCGAAGTCGCTCGACAGTGCGGCGCGGACGCAGTGCATCCGGGCTACGGCTTCCTCGCCGAGAACGCCGCGTTCGCGCGCGCCTGCGCCGAGGCCGGCATCATCTTCATCGGACCGCCGCCCGACGCGATGGAGTTGATGGGCTCGAAGACGAACGCGCGGCGCGCGGCGCTGAAGGCGGGCGCGCCGGTCGTGCCGGGGACGACCGAGCCGCTCCAGTCGGTCGAAGAGGCGAGAGAGACCGCGGCGCGCTTCGGCTACCCCGTCATGCTGAAGGCGGCGGCGGGCGGCGGCGGCAAGGGGATGCGCCTCGTCGCGCGCGAGGACGAAATAGAGTCGGCGTTCGACACGGCGCGCTCGGAGGCGCAGTCCGCCTTCGGCGACTCGTCCGTCTATCTCGAAAAGGCGGTCGAGCGCCCGCGTCACATCGAGATTCAAATCTTCGCCGACGCGCACGGCAACTGTGTCCATCTCGGCGAGCGCGAGTGCTCGATCCAGCGGCGACATCAGAAGGTGATCGAAGAGTGCCCGTCGCCGATTAACGACGCGAGCCTGCGCGCGGCGATGGGCGAGGCGGCGGTCAAGGTCGCGCGCGCGGCAGATTACGTCGGCGCGGGCACGGTCGAGTTTTTAGTCTCGGACGTGACGCGCGAGTTCTTCTTCCTCGAGATGAACACGCGGCTACAGGTCGAGCACCCGGTGACGGAACTCGTGACGGGCTTCGACCTCGTGCGCGAGCAGATCAACGTCGCCGCGGGCGCGCCCTTGTCGTTCACGCAAGCAGATGTCGAATGGCGCGGGCACGCCGTCGAGTGCCGCGTCTATGCCGAAGACCCGGAAAATAATTTCATGCCGTCGCCGGGGCGCATTACCTTCCTGCGCCTGCCGCAGGGGCCGGGCGTGCGCGACGACGGCGGTGTCTATCAGGGCGCGGAAGTCTCGATCTACTACGACCCGATGATCTCGAAACTTGCCGCGTGGGGGCGCACGCGCAGTGAGGCGGTTGATCGTATGCGCCGCGCGCTCGACGAGTACGAGGTCGGTGGCATCAAGACGACGCTCCCCTTCTTCCGCGAGATCGTGCGCGACGCCGAGTTCATCGCGGGGCAACTCGATACCGGCTTCATCCCGCGCTTCTTCGCCCGCCGCAACGCCGCGCGCCGCGACGCCGAGACGCGCGGAGGCGGGGACGGCGCAGACGCGGCAGACGTGGCGACGGAGACTGCGCCGCGCGACCTCGCTATCATCGCTGCCGCGCTCGCGCGCGGCACGAGTGCGCCGCAAGCTTCGTCCGGCGGCGGAGTGCAGCAGCAGAGCGCTTGGAAGTTGACGGGTCGCGCCGCGCAGCACCGCTCGCGCGATCTGTCCTGATCAAAATCTGAGATTTATCTGATCAAAATCTGAAACTTGCAATTCTGAGATTCGCCATCCAGCACCTGAGATCGTTTCGACATGAAACTCACCGCGGACATCGAAGGCGAAGAGCAGACCGTCGAGGTGCGGCGCGACGGCGCGCGCGTCTCGGCTGAGATCGGCGGACGCCGCTACGAGCTTGAGACGCGCGAGACCGAGCCGGGCGTCTATCTCTTCGTGCTCGACGGTCGGGTGTACGAGTGCCGCGTCGAGGCGACGGACGCGCGCGGCGCGGCGCGTGTGCGCGTCGGCGGCGGAGAGTTTCAGATCACGCTCTTCGATCCGCGCCGCTTGCGCGCGGCGGCGGTGGGCGGCGCACAAACCTCGGGTCGCGCCGTGGTCGCGGCATCAATGCCGGGCAAGGTCGTGCGCGTGCTGGTCGAAGAGGGCGAGACGGTCGAGGCGGGCGCGGGGCTCGTCGTCGTCGAGGCGATGAAGATGCAGAACGAGCTGAAGTCGCCGAAGGCTGGCACCGTGCAAGAGCTGCGCGCGCGCGAAGGCGCGACCGTCAACGCGGGCGACGTGCTCGCCGTTGTCGAGTAACAAGGATGAAGGATGAAGGATGAAACGAAAGATGAGCGGCGAGCGGAAGAGACAAATTCTTCATCCTTCATCCTTCATCCTTCATCCTTAGACTTACGCGTGCTGCTGTGGGACATCGACGGCACGCTCGTGCGCACCGCGCGCGTCGGGGTCTTCAAGGACTACACGACGCCCGCCTTGTTGCGCATCTTCGGCACGGCGGGGCGGCTCCATGAGTTGCGCGTCTCCGGCATGACCGACTTGCAGATCGTCTGCGAGGCGCTGCGCGACGAAGGCTTCACGACCGCAGAGGTCGCCGCGCGAAGCCAAGAGCTGTGTGAGCACTACATCGCCGAGTTTGAGCGCATGGCGAAAACAGGCGAGCCGATCTACTTCGCGCTGCCCGGAGCGCGCGAAGTGTTGGAGGCGGTGGCGGCAGACCCGCGCTACCTCTCCGCGCTGCTCACGGGCAACGTCGAAGGTGCGGCTTACTGGAAGCTGCGGCTCGTCGGGCTCGCGGACTTCTTCACGCTGCCCGGCGCGTTCGGCGAAGACTCGCACGACCGGCGCGATCTGCCCGCCCTCGCCGCCGCGCGCATCAGCGAACACCTCCGGCTCGATCTCCGGCCCTCGCAGTTCGTCGTCATCGGCGACACGCCGAACGACATCGCCTGCGCCAAACACTTCGGCGCGCGCTCCGTCGCCGTCGCAACGGGGCGCAGCTACGCCCCCGAAGACCTCGCCGCCTGCGCGCCCGACGCGCTCCTCCATGAGCTCACCGACACCGACGCCGTGCTGCGCGTGCTCGGTAAGCTATGAATCGCTAATCCTGAGATGGTGAAAGGGTGGTTATATTGTGGGACGCAGTTTATCTCTATTAGAGCGTGATAAACTGCGCGGCGCAATATAATCAGTAGATGAGACTGCTGCTAGTGAGAGGTCGCATATGAGCATAGGAAAACTGATCGTAGTTGCAGTGCTCACGCTCTCCTGCTTTATAGCTACGTCTCACGCATTGTCCCAAGAAGTTGAGAAGCGAGGCCTCTCCAACTATGAGAAGGGCGAGGAAGCCTTCCTCCGTCACTGGTACGGTGAGATGCTCGACGATGAGGCAGGGGCGAAAACCCGCGTCGGGGGGTACTTGTGGGAAAAGTGGCGCGCGAAGAGGCTCGCGTATATCTCCATCGTCATCGGCAGCGCGCATGGTGATGGCCAGGCTACGAACTACTACGTTGAGCCTGACAAGCAGGGGCGCTGGCGGATCGCCGTCGAGACAGTATCAAGCTGCTGCTCGCAGGACGTGATGTCGGGTCTGAAGAAGGAGATCGAGCATCGGACTCAAATCATCGGGGAATATTACATCGTCAGCCGCATGGACGCTGAGAGCGGCAGCTATGTGCCGGACAAGGAAAAGCGCAAGCCTGAGTCATACACAATCCTGCTATCTGAAGGTAAGCCGAGGGCGAAGGCTGAGATATTACCGAGTAATACGCACAAGTTGTGACGCAGTCAAACAACCGCTTGCATCCGACGCCTCGACAGCGTGGTTCCCAAGACGCATCCTCGCGCAAAGGGCTGAATGCTTGCGCTCGTCGCGGCTGATGCCAAGCGTTAGGTTGCTATTGAATGATATCGAAAGCTAGATATACTACCCGTGTTCGAGTTGTGGCCGATTGGAGAAGGCGATGGTTAATTTGCTGGAGAGAATCACAATCAACCCGGAGCAGTGTGGCGGTCGCCCGTGTGTTCGCGGGATGCGTATTCGTGTGATCGATGTGCTCGACCTGTTTGCTGCCGGGTTGAGTGCGGAGCAAATCCTCGAAGAGATGCCTGACCTTGAGGCGGAAGATTTACAAGCCGCCCTGCAATACGCCGCCCGGAAGCTGGATCATCCCGTGCTCGCCGCATGACGATCTGGGTAGATGCACAGATGTCTCCCGCGATAGCTGCTTGGGTTAGCAGTCAATTCGCCGTCAGTGCGGTGGCGATTCGCGACCTCGGCTTGCGGGACGCAGAGGATAAAGAAATATTTCAGGCGGCGCGGCGAGAGAATACCATCGTGATGACAAAAGACAGCGATTTCGTGTTGCTACTCGACAGATTAGGTGTGCCGCCGCAGGTGATCTGGATCACCTGCGGGAACACGTCAAACGCACGCCTGAAAGAAATCCTGACGAACACCCTGCCTAAAGCGCTTGAGCTTCTGACGTCGGGCGAGCGGCTCGTCGAAGTCAACGCAATCTAACAACGGCACGCGCCGGAGCGCGGCGCAGGAAGTGAACGACGCGGCGTAAATGAAAAACGCGCGGGCGAACAAGGAGGGTGCTTGTTCGCCCGTGCGTCTCTGGGTCGCGGACTAAGTTGCTTGCGGAGTTGTCCCCGCCGCCGCGTCGAATTAGAAGGCGCAGCCGAAAGACTTCATCGCCGTCTTGGCAGACTCGGTCGCGGTCTTGCAGGCTTGGGCAAGGCTGCCCTTGGTCTGCGGGTTGGCGGCCAGATCGTGCCAGGACTTGCGCATCTGCGCGATGCTCGCGTTGTACTGCGCGCGCGCCGTCTCAGGCACCTTGCCGGAGACGCAGGCTTCGTACTTCGTGATGTAGTCGTCGCACTCGGGCACGCCGACCTTCTCGGCACTGGCGGTGTTCGCCCCCGCGGTGTTGGTCGTCGCGGTGTTGGTCGCGGGCGCCGTGGTGTTGGTCGTCGCGCGGTTGGCGTTAGTGGTCGCGGTGTTGTTCGACGTCTCCGAGGAGCCGCAGGCGAGCAGCAGGAGACCGCCGGCGACGCAGAGCGTCAGGGGGGAGAAGATTTTTTTCAGCATTCTGGGAAACTCCTTAAGAAGTTCGGACCGACGAGGACGGCTCAAGCGAACGAAGGTGTTGGAAAAGCGCGTGCATCATACATGAATCGTCAAATACTTGACAGCCCCGACGCCCTCGCGAAGGATGACGCCATGATGCTACGCAGATTAGCCGCTTCCCTCCTCGTGCTCTCAACTCTCTGCGCGACCGCCCCGGCGTCGCCCGCTTCGACCACGACCAAGCCGCGCCCGACCGCGCACGCGCCGGACAGGCGCGCGCTCGCCAAACGAGTCAGGGCGGAGTTTTTGCACGCGTGGGAGGGCTACCGGCGCTACGCGTGGGGTCACGACGATCTCAGACCGCTGACGAAGACTTACCGAGACTGGTACGGCGAGCCACTCTACACGACACCCGTCGATGCGCTCGACACGATGATCCTGTTGGGGTTGACGAAGGAGGCTGACGAAGATCGTGAGTTCGTCGCCACGCACCTCTCTTTCGACAGAGACATCTACGTCCAGAATTTCGAGATCACGATCCGGCACCTCGGCGGCCTGCTCTCCGCCTACCAACTGACCGGCGACCGACGCCTCTTAAAACTCGCCGCAGACCTCGGCACGCGCCTGCTGCCCGCCTTCGACTCGCCGACCGGCATCCCCTATCGCTTCGTCAACCTGAAGACCGGCAAGGTGCGCGGCGACGTGACGAACCCGGCGGAGGCGGGCACGCTCCTCGTCGAGTTCGGCACGCTCTCGAAGCTCACCGGCCAGACAGTCTTCTACGACAAGGCGAAGCGCGCGCTGGTCGAAGTTTATCGGCGTCGCTCGGCCATCGGCCTCGTCGGAAGCACGATCAATGTCGAGACCGGCGCGTGGGTGGACACGGACAGCCACGTCAGCGGCGGCATCGATTCTTATTACGAGTACCTCTTGAAGTGCTGGCTCCTCTTCGATGACAAAGACTGCGCGCGCATGTGGCGCGAGAGCGTGCGCGCCATCAACAAGTATCTGGCGGACGACACGGGCGCGGAACTCTGGTACGGCCATGCCGACATGACGACCGGCGC
The DNA here is from genome assembly GCA_045807785.1 of Pyrinomonadaceae bacterium. Classification (GTDB taxonomy): domain Bacteria; phylum Acidobacteriota; class Blastocatellia; order Pyrinomonadales; family Pyrinomonadaceae; genus JAIVGV01. Next base: position 1,594 of record JBJMGS010000395.1, on the reverse strand, counting down.
GCGCGGCCTGACCGACTACGGCGCGCTCGACGCCTTCCTCCCCGCCGTGCTCGCCCTCTCCGGCGACATCACCCGCGCGCGCCGCCTGCAAGCTTCCGGCTTCAAGATGTGGGAGACCTTCGGCGTCGAGCCCGAAGAGTTGAACTACCGCACGATGAAGATCGTCGCCGCAGGGTATCCTTTGCGCCCGGAGATCGTCGAATCCACCTACTACCTCCAACGCCTCACGCGCGACCCGCAATACCTCCGCATGGGCGCGGCGCTCTTCGAGAGCTTCGTCAAAAACTGCCGTACCGAGGCGGGCTACGCGACGCTCAACAGCGTCGAGACGAAAGAGCCGAAGGACGAGATGCAGAGCTTCCTCTTCGCCGAGACGTTCAAGTATTTCTACCTGCTGTTTGCGCCGCCCCGCGCGCTCGACTTCCGGCGCGTCGTCTTCAACACGGAGGCTCACCCGATCCGGCGGACTTGGTAACGCCCCCGGCGCTTGTGACGGCGCGCGCGGCACTTGAGCCGCAACAGCTTTGCCCTCATTCCGCAACACTTTCTTTCGACCTTCGCGCGACGCGGATCGTCTAAACTGTCGTGTGCCTGCAAACACATACGATCAAGAGGTGAGGAGGAGAAGAAGAATGATGAAGGGTCTGTTAATGAAACTACCGGCGGCGTTGCTCTGCGGTGCGTCGCTCGTCGCGGTCGGCGCGGCAAAGAACGTCGTGCCCGGCGCGGCTCATCAAGCGGCGACGGCGTCCCCGCAGACGATCAACCAGCGCGAGCGCCGACAGCAGCGCCGCATCCGGCAGGGCATGCGCAGCGGAGAGTTGAACCGCCGCGAGGCGCGCCACCTCGAACGCCGCGAGTCGCGCCTGCGCCGCAACGAGTGGCGCGCTCGCCGTTCGGGCGGCGTGTTGACCGCGCGCGAGCGCACACGGCTCCAGCGGCAGGAGAACCGCACGAGCCGCGCCATCTACCGGCAGAAGCATGACCGGCAGGAGAATGAGCGGCGCGAGGATCGGCGTCACGGTCGGCGTTAAACGCTCCGGCAAGCGAAGAAGCGCGGCGCGGCTCTCCTCCGCGCCGCGCTTCTTCTTTGATCGCGTTGAAAGTTTAAGGTCGGTGGAAGCCGCGCTCGATGTCGCGCGTGGTGAGCCGGAGGATGGCGGGGCGACCGTGCGGGCAGGTCGTCGGGGAAGAGGTGACGAGCAGCCGGTCGATCAGCCAGCGCATCTTCTCCGACGCGAGCGGCATGTTCACCTTGATCGCCGCGTGGCACGCGAGCGACGCCGCCACGCGCTCGCGCAAACTCGTGCGCGCCGCCCCGCGCCTCTCCGCGTCAACCGCGTCTAACGCTTCGGCCAACATATTGCGCGCCTCCGCGGGCGGCAGATCGGCGGGCACGCTCTTGACGGCGACCGTGCGCCCTGAGAGTCGCATCAAGCCGAAACCGTAGGCTTCGAGGTCTGCGGCGACCGCGTCGAAGGCGGCGGCCTGCGCGGGCGTGAGATCGAAAGTTTCGGGGACGAGGAGCTGCTGCGATTCGGGCTGCCGCGCCTCTTCCAGCGCGCGGTACTTGTCGAAGAGCACGCGCTCGTGC
>JBJMGS010000394.1:0-7225 GCA_045807785.1 Pyrinomonadaceae bacterium | reverse complement strand
CGAGCGCCGCGCCGACGAGCGCCGCCGAATAGTCCGAGCCGCCGCGACCGAGCGTCGTCGTCTCGCCCTCCGGGGTCGCGCCGATGAAGCCGCCGAGGACGGGGATGACGTTCGCGTTGATGAGCGGTTCGATTTCCGCGCGCGTGCACAGGTCGGTCTCTTCCTGCAGAGGGGCGGCGCAAGCGTGCTCGTCGTCGGTGACGACGCAGCGGCGCGCGTCAACGGTTCGGGAGTCGAGACCTTGCGCGCGCAGGATGGCGGAGAAGAGCGTCGATGAGAGTCGCTCGCCGAAGGAGACGACCGCGTCTTGCAGGAGCGCGGGCGGGCGGGCGCGCGCTGCTCGTTCCCCCGACACTTCACGGAGCAGCGAGCTGATCTCGCGCCGCGCGTCTTCGATGGCGTCGGCGAAGTCCGAGACCGCGCCGCCGGAGACGAGGCTCTGTGCCGCGTCCATGTGGCGCGCGAAATGCGGCGTGAGCGACGAGAGTGCGCCCTCCGCGTCACCTGCATCGGCGCGGCGGAAGGCGGCTAAGAGCGCGTCAGTGACGCGGCTCATCGCGGAGACGACGACGACCGGGCGCTGGTATTTGCGCGCGCCCACGATCTCCGCCGCGCGCGCCAGCGCGGGCGCGTCCTCGACGGACGTGCCGCCGAACTTCATCACGAGTGGCCTGGGCGTCGTCATCTAAAGCGGCGGACTTGGAGCCGGGCTCGCGGCTTCCCGCGCGTCACATCGTTCGAGGGAAATTTTCGGGGGACTCTTGCGAGCGCATGATAGCAGGAGCGCGCGCGGCGTTGGAAGAAGCGCGTGCGGTCGAAGCCCGCCGCTCAAGCGGAACTAGCGCCGCGACTGGTTCCTCAGGTAATCCTGCGCGCGCAGCACGAGCACGCACGTCACGGAGTGGATGAGGTCGCCGGAGAGTGCGCGCCTGACGGCTTCGTCGAGCGGCAGCCGCACGGTCTCGATGATCTCGCTGGCGTCCGTGTCCTTCTCCGTAAAACGGAGCCCGCGCGCGAGGAAGAGCGTGCTGGTGGATTTCAGGAGCGACGTGGCGTATTCGACCGAGCCCAGCGCGACGAACTCCTCCGCCTCAATGCCGAGTTCTTCCCGCAGCTCGCGCCGGGCGGCAGCCTCCAACTCCTCACCCTCTTCGATGCCGCCGCTCACCACCTCGACGTTCTCGCGCCCCAGCGCGTAACGAAACTCTCTGGCGAAGTAGGCCGTGCCCTCTTCGTCAACGGCGAGGATGGACACGCCGTCTTTCATCTTGACGGTCGCGTATGTGCCCTCGCTCCCGTCGGGCTTGATCACTTCGTCCTCGTCGAGCTGGATCAACTCGCCGTCGTACTTGCGCTCACGCGCCTTGATCGTCCACGGTCCGTGCCTGCGCGCCATCTCGCCCCCCCCCGGTTCTGAACAATTGGTCTCGAACAATTTTGCGTCGAGCTTACAGCAAAAGGCGTGCATCCGGCGAAGCGGAAGAGGGCTCGCCGTTCGGGCGACGCGACGGGGCGGGCGCGCACGGTTAGCAGTCAATCCGGCGGCGCGCGAAGTATAGAAAGGATGCGAGGCTGCGCGCCGAGACGCCGTGCGGCGGGCGTTAATCGGCGGGCACGGCGCGCTGTCGCGCTGGCGCGCGAATTGATTGGCGTGCGTCGAGGTTAATACTTAATGGGAGTCACGAGGGAACTGCCGAAGCTGAGGCGCACGATGCGCGATGTCTTCAAGATCGCGCGGATGCGCCCCGGTCAGGAAGAGGTCATTCGCTCGGTGCTGGAAGGCAGGGACACGCTCGCCGTCATGCCGACGGGCGCGGGCAAGTCGCTCTGCTACCAACTGCCCGCGCTCTATCTGCCGGGCACAACCGTCATCGTCTCGCCGCTCATCTCGCTGATGAAGGATCAGGTCGACAAGCTCGGCGAGGCGGGCGTCGAAGCCGCGCAGGTCAACAGCGCGCTCACCGCCAGAGAGCGCGACGCGAGCCTCGCGCGCATCGAGGGCGACGAGAGCGAGTTCATCTTCACGACGCCGGAGCGCCTGACGAACCCGGAATTTTTAGACAAGCTCGGCAAAAACAGGATCGACTTCGTCGTCGTAGACGAGGCGCACTGCGTCTCCGAGTGGGGGCACGACTTCCGCCCGGCCTACCTCGCGCTCGGCGAAGCGGTGCGAGCGCTCGGCTCGCCGCCCGTCCTCGCGCTGACGGCGACAGCGACGGCGGAAGTCATCCGCGACATCGAGAAGCACCTGCGCCTTCGCGACATGCGTCTCATCACGACCGGGATTTACCGACCGAACCTGCGCTACGAAGTGGCGCGCGTGACGAACGAGTTGGAGAAGCGCGAGCGGCTCGCCGCGTTGTTCAATGAGACTGACGGCGGCGGCATCGTGTACGCGGCGACCGTCAAGGCGGTCGAGACGTTGGAAGAACAATTTAGAAACGCCGGCTACGCGGTGGCGAAGTATCACGGCAAACTTCCGGCGCGCGAACGCAAAGAGAATCAGGAACGCTTCATGGCGGGCGAGCTGAAGGCGATGTTCGCCACGAACGCCTTCGGCCTCGGCATCGATAAACCCGACATACGCTTCGTCGCGCACTACCAGATGCCCGGCTCGCTCGAAGCTTACTATCAGGAGTCCGGACGCGCGGGGCGAGACAACGAGGCGGCGCGCTGCGTCCTGCTCTACCAGCTCGACGACCGGCGCACGCAGCAGTTCTTCCTCGGCGGTCGCCACCCGAAACTCGACGATGTCGTGTCCGTCCACGACGCGCTCGTCTCGCTCGGCGCAGACGAGTCGGCGGTCGAACTGGCGGTCATCGAGGAATCGTCGGTTGACGTGGCCCAGACGAAGGTGCGCGTCGTGCTCTCGATGTTGAAAGAGACGAAACTCGTCAGGGAGTTGCGCGGCGCGCGCTTCAAGCTGTCGCGCGCGGACGCATCGCGCGCGGAGCTGGAGACGGCGGCGCGGCAGTTCGAGGAGCAGGCTGAGCGCGACCGCGAGAAGTTGGAACGCATGATGCTCTACGGGCAGAGCGCGGCGTGTCGCTGGAAGTTGCTGCACGATTACTTCGAAGCACCGTTCGAGCAAGAGCGATGCGGCAACTGCGACAACTGCCTGCACCCGCTCGAAGAGCAGTTCGGCCTCGGCGAGACGAAGCCCGTGGCGGCAGCGCCGCCCGCGACGAGCCACACATCACTGGTGAAGACGGAAGCCCCGCGCGAGTTTACCGCGGGCGAGCGCGTGTCGGTGCCCGCGCACGGCGAGGGGCGCGTCGTGCGGGTCGAAGGTGATAAGCTGGTCGTCGCTTTCCCCGACGGCGAGCCGCGGATGTTCAAAGCCGAGTTCGTCAAGCCGGCGAATGGAGCGCGCAAGCGGCGGGCGCGCAAGTGAACGCGACGCACATCGGGTGGAACGCCACAGACACTTGAAGGAGACGGAGCACGAGCCATGTCGGAAGAAGTCAGAGAGTCGCCGGAGTCGAAAGACGTGAAGGAGATGACGGACGAGGAGATTCGCGCGCGGATCATCCGCCTCGGCTTCGACGGCGACGAGGGGCGCTTCCAAAAGTTTTGCGCGCGCCTGCGCGCGGGGCTACCCGTGGGCACGGGCGTCGCGCTGCGCGGCAGCGTCGTCACCGCCGAGCGCTGGGAGGACGGCACGCCCTTCGACGGCGACGGGCGCGGCACGAGCGATCTGGACGTGACGCTCGTTGGGAGCGAGGTGATGACTTACTTTGACGATGACGCCTACTACATCCCGAAGCTGCATACGAAACCGCTCGGCGACAAAGACCCTCTGATCGCGCCCGCGCTCAATCCGGTGCGCTGCGAGCTGCAACAACTCGTCGGTCGCCCGGTCAACTTTCAGGCGACCTCGAACCTCATCCTCTTCGCGCGCGACGTGCTGCTCAACCAGCCCTACTTCACGATCATCGAGGCGGGCGAGGAGAGTCAGGCGGGTGAGTCCGAGGCGGCGGCGGGCGCGGGGCACGTGCGCGAAGCAGAGGCGTGAAGCTCAAGCTGCTCAGCTACAACATCCGTTTCGGCGGTCGCGGTCGCGAGCACCGCATCGCCGAGGTGATCCGTCAGGTCGCGCCAGACCTCGTCGTCTTGCAGGAGGCGACCGATCCCGTAGTGGTCGCGCGCGTCGCACAGGCGACCGGGATGCTGACACACGCCGCGCTCGCAGATCATTCGGTCGGCTTCATCTCTCGCATCGCCATCGCGCGCCACGAGTGGCACTACCCGGCGGGCTCGCGTCACGGGGTGTTAGAGATCGAACTGACGGACGGCGCGCGCGTCTTCGGTCTGCATTTGAGCGCGATGTTTTCCAAGTGGGGCGAGGCGCGGCGCGTGCGCGAGATCGGCGCGCTGCTTGAGAGCATCAGGCAGCATCAGGATGGATTCCACGTTCTGTGCGGCGACTTCAACACACTCGCGCCGGGCGAGATTCTCGACGCCTCGCGTTTTCCACGCTGGATCAGGGCGATGATCTGGCTGAGCGGTCGCGATATCAAGCGCGACACCGTGCGGCGGCTGCTGGACGCGGGCTATGTGGACGGCTTCCGCGCGCAGCACCCGGAAGACAAGGGCTACACGCTCCCCGCTTGGGACCCGCAGGTGCGGCTCGACTACGTGTTCCTGCCCACGCGCTACGCCGGACGCCTCACGCTCTGCGAGGTCGTCACCGAACCGGCGGTCGCCGCGCAGGCCTCCGATCACTTCCCGCTGCTCGCCGAGATCGAGTTGCCGGAGTGAAGGCTTGAAAGAAAACTCACCACAGAGGCACAGAGAGCACGGAGGTTACACAGAGAAGAACTGTTTTCTCCGTGCCCCCTCCGCGTCCTCTGTGCCTCTGTGGTGAATCTGTCTTGTCTCTACCGCTGGCTCTTGAGGTACTTCTCCGGCAGCGGTGTGCGCTCGGTCTCGCCCTCCCAGAAGATCGTCACGACCCACCAGCGCCTGCCGTCGTTCATCAGTTGGAAGCTGTTGATGCCGCGTTGGAAGGGCTTCGCATCCTCAGCCTTATGGCGCGACTCGTAGGTCGAGAAGACGTGCGCGATGTGCCCGTACTGCTCTGTGCGGCGCGCGCTCTCGCGCTCGAAGAAGCCTTCGGTCGCGACGACGGGTGTGACGCGCTCGACGAAGTCTTCGGGGCTGAGGGCATGCGTGGCGTACTCTTCCTTGCCCGTGAGCGGCGCGTCGGGCGCGGCGCCCGCCGGACGTTGCGGCGATGTCGGAATGAGGCGCGCGCCGGGGACGAAGAGCGAGCGGAAGCGATCCCAGTCGCGCTTGTGTCCGGCGGGGCCAGAGATCACTTCGTAGAGTGCGGCGAGGATGTGGTCAATGGAATCAACGTCCGAAGGGTTGGCGGCTGGCGTCTGTGTCGTCATCGTCATGGCAGTCGTCGTCTGCGGCTGGTTGGGGCGCGCGGGTTGAGTCGTCGAAGGGGCTTCTTGCGCGAACGCGCCGGGGGCGCACGCGCCGGCGAGTAAGATCAGGACGAGCGTCGGGGCAGAGAATGGTCGCATCGGGGAAGTCTCCGTGAGCTGGATCGAGTCGAACGACGGCGGGCGCACCGTCGCACGTGAAGATAGCCGCTGGGGCGTCGCCGAAGCAAGACGGGCGCACCGGCGCGGGACGACGCGGTTTCCGCTCAGACGGCGTGTCGTGATAAAGTTGGTGGCAATCGATGAATGAATCAGAGAGCAGTACGCCCGGTCTGACGGATCGTGAGGAGGAGAGTGTGAGCGTGGCAGAGGCAGAGCCGAAGAGTCCGAGTGATTTTGAGCTGGCGCAGAAGTCCGCGGCGGGCGACGCCGATGCCTTCGAGCAGCTCTACCGCCGCCACTTCCGCCGCGTCTATGCGCTCTGCCTGCGGATGCTCAGCGACCCGACGCTCGCCGAGGATTTGACGCAGGAAGTCTTCGTCAACCTCTTCAACAAGATCGGCTCATTCCGCGGCGAGTCGGCGTTCACGACGTGGCTGCATCGCATGACGGTCAACCAGGTCTTGATGTACTTCCGCAAGGCGAGCACGCGGCAGGAGCTGACGACCGATGAGGGCGAGACGCCCGTCCAAATCGTGCGCGGGACGGAAGACCCGAACGCGATGCCCGTCGTGGATCGCATCGCGCTCCAGAGGGCAATCCGGCAACTGCCGCCCGGCTACCGCACGGTCTTCGTCCTGCACGACGTGGAAGGGTACGATCACGAAGAGATCGCGCGGATGCTGGAAGTCTCGCAGGGCACGTCGAAGTCGCAGCTCCACAAGGCGCGGCTGAAATTACGCACGCTGCTCAGGCAACAGTCTGCGGCTCTGTAGCCTCTAACCTCGTTAATCCCGAAGCCCTCCGTTCTGGCGGGCTCGACCTCGGTAGGGAAATATGGACTGTTCGGAAAGCCTGTCGCTCTTGAGCGACTACCGCGACGGCGGACTCGAAGACGGACACCGCACGCTCGTCAGCCAGCACCTCGACGGGTGCCCGCCCTGCAAGTGCATTTTCACCGACATCGAGACGATCATCGTCACGGCGCGCGGCTTCACCGGGGAGGACGGCATCAGCTACCCGGATGAAGAAATTTTCTGGCAGCGCATCACCGTCACGAAGCGCACCGTCCACTGATTCGCCGCACAACCGCACGGACGGGCGCGTCATCCTGCGCGCCCTCACCGAATCCCGTTCAAAAATTTCATTCGTCAGCGCGCGCGTGCGCCGGGTCGGCGCGCGTCGTAAACTCTTCGAGCGCGAACTGCCGGACGCTCTTCGCCTCTGTCGCCGCGCAGGTGATGAAGTTCGCGAACTCCGACTGGTGGCAGGAGACCTGCGCCTCGTAAATCTTCCCCTCGGCGGGCGCGTTAAAGCGGAAGCGCCACACGGTCTCGCTGATGCGCGCGCCGCCCGCGTGGTGCAGCTCGACCAGCCCCGCCGTGCCCGACTCCGCCCGCACGAAATACTCCGCCGCCTGCAACTGCGGCGCGTAGCACGCCCGCCCGCGATAATTCTCTAACACGACATGTCCGCGCCCATACTCTTCCACGATGCGCGCGCCCGCGTCCGTGCCGACGTGCGCGTAGAAGAGACCGTGCGGGAAGCACAAGAGGTTCGCGGCGAAGCGGTCGCCGCCGACGTGCGAAGACTGCCAGACCGCCGCGCCGTGGCGCTCGCGCAAACTTTTATAGAGCGCGTAGCCGAACTTCGCGCAGCACTTGTCGCGCCTG
>JBJMGS010000393.1:0-22184 GCA_045807785.1 Pyrinomonadaceae bacterium | reverse complement strand
CTTCGGCGGTCGGATGTACGCCTCGCCGCGCGCTGTGAGTTCAGCCTTCTGCGCGAGTGTGTTGAGCACCGAGGCGACCAACTCCTTGTTCTCCATCTTGAAGCTGGTCGTGCCGGACAGGCGCGTGTCCGGGTCGTCGAACTGGATGACGAGGAAGCGCTCCTTGTGCTTCGGCATGAGCAAAGAGGTCAGGCCGATGCCGTAGAGCGGGACGGCGCTGACGACCTTCGCGGCGGTCGAGGTGACGGCGTGCGTGTCGCTCCACGCGGCGGCGAACGACTTGTAGGGCAGCGAGAAGTATTCGCGCGCGTCCTTATCTTTGAAGACGAGCCGCGCGCCAGCGTCGTCGAAGTTGACGGTGCCGGTCTGCTTCTTCAGGTAGCCCGTCACGCCGCCCTCGTACTTCGCCTTGACTGACGCGGGCGCGGGTGGGGTCGTCGCCGACGTTGGCGCCGAATGGTCGATGGTGCGCGGTCGCTGCGCCTGTGCCGCCGACGCCGCGAGCGCGCAGCAGAGCGCCGCCGCCGACAGAATCTGGATGCGTTTGCTCATGAAACCTCCAACGAAAAACTTTTCTGACGAATTAAAGACGCACGCCGCCCATCGTGCGTTGCCAGACGAGTGACTTGCGCAGCACGCAAAAGCGCTGGCGCTCTTCGGCTGACGCGCCCGCTTCGAGCTGCGTGAGCACGGCTTCGAGCAGCGGCAGCGCGAACGCGCCCGCGTGTGCGACGACCTGCGAGTAGTAGTGCAAGCGGAGCGTGCCGCTAGCGTCGCGGTGAAACTTCAAGACCTCTTCGCCCGGCAGCGCAAAAATTTCCTGCCCCACGGGGATGACGCGGCGCGGCACGGCGTGGTGCGCGCCCTCCGCGTCGCGCCAGCCGAGCAGCAGCACGCCGACGACGACGCCCTGCTCGTTCAGATAGTCGGGACTCAAGACCGACAACTCTGCGGGCGGCGACAGGCGCGGCCCGAAACTCCCGTACTCAGGGTTGACGAGCTGCGTGTCGTAGATGACGCCGACCACGTCGTTCGCCTCGTCCGCCGGGAGCGACACAAACTGCGCGAAGCCGTAGTCTTCCGACGCGGGCGCGCTCTCCGCGTCCAGACGATCAATCACGCGCCCGACGTAATCCACGTGCGAGCGCGAGGCGACGATTTTTGCGATGCGCTTGTTCGTCATCGAGATTTTGCCGATTGCTTGTTAGTAATCAATAGCATTTAGACACTTGTACTCCGATTAACAGAAATCACCATCCCAGCTCCAGTCTAATATTAAGCTCGTTCTTTGATCTCCACCGTCTCCACCAGTGCCGTTCAACACTTGTTACGACATAGATTTCCTGCATACCTTCCGATATCCGCGTGCCTGCGCGCACTACATATTTACCTGAGGGTAATCCCGTGAAGCAAAAACGCCCGTTCTCATCAGTCAAACACGCCGCGATTCTCTTCTTTTCTCTGACTAATTCATACGGTCGTAGATTCTTATCAGAGCTTGCGTAGCTATAAACTTCAACAACTGCCCCTTCCTTAGGCTCGCCATTCGGATAGATAACTTTTCCGCGAATGCTCTTAACCGTTCCGCCCCTTATTTCAATTTCTTCATTTGCTCCGTGTGGATAATCGTCTTCCAACGCCGACTGACATTGACACTTATCCTTCTGCAATGGAACTCCGCCGAATACTAAGAGCAGTAAGACAAAAGAAAAGGCTCTCGCGGATTCAAGTAGTAAGTGCAACAAGTGGTTGTTTGAAGAACACCTCATTGGGTGTCTTGTAGCCGAGTGTTTTGCGTGGACGATGGTTGAGCCGTTCCACGACTTTGTTGATCTGCCTGTCAGTGATCTTTGAGAAGTCGCTCTTCTTGGGGAAGTATTGGCGCACTAACCCATTGGTATTCTCATTCAACCCACGCTCCCAACTGGCGTACGGATGTGCGAAGTAGAAGTCAGCCTTCAGGTGTTGCGCGATTCGCCGATGCTGTGCGAACTCTCTCCCGTTGTCGCTCGTGATCGTCTGGACGGTGAGCGACTGCAACTGCTCCCGGACGGCTCGCCCGACCAACTCCGCGGTGTTGCGCGTGACTTTCTGGAGGCGCACGAACTTTGATTTGCGCTCCACGAGGCTGACGATGGCTTGCCGGTGACCCCTCCCGATGATCGTATCAGCCTCCCAGTCCCCGCGCCGCCGCTTGGCATCCACGACACGGGGGCGCGTCTCGATACTGCGGCGGTCTTGCAGCTTCGCGCGCCGGTCATAGCGACCATAGCGTTTACGCCGTACTTTCTGGCAGCGCAAGTGTCGGTAGAGTGTGCCGCCCGCACGCTTGTCGGCATAGATGTGCTGATAAATGCGTTCATGGCTAATCGAAAGCTGGCGTTCCAGGGTGAGCCGTCCGGCAACTTGCGCGGGACTCCACTCCTGGCGCAAGAGGAGTTCAACCCGCTGCCAAGTCTCGGTCGGGATGCGCGCCCGCTCTCGTTGCTCAAGACGCGCGGCAGCTAACTCCTGCGCTTGCCTGGGACGATAACCGCGCCGACCCTGATTGCGGCGCACCTCGCGCGAGACCGTGCTCTTGTGAACACCGATCTCTGCGGCAGTCTGAGTGTAGTTGAAGCCAGCTTTCATCAAGGCGTAAATCTGGTATCTTTGCTCCTGGGTGAGCTGCTGATAGCCGGTCATCGGTGCTTCCTTTGGCTTGGTCGTTGAAGTGGCACTGCCGCACTGATGCTATCGCAGCTTGCCCTTCACTGACCAAGTTCAAAGTTGCACTTACAAGTTGAATCCAAGTCTTATCATCTCTCACTACCTATCAGTAAATAGCGAGACAAGGCACAGAGACATATTTCAGCAGTAGAGAAATCATCGCCGGTGCTGTTTGCTGATCGCCTTGCGCGAGACGCGGAAGGGTAGCTCGTTCGCCTCGGCGAAGTCCTGCACGGCGCGGAGGAACTGCTCGCGGTCTCTGATCGTGATGACCGCCGCCTCGTCCGCCGTCTCCAACGCGTAAGGGTAGCCGTTGCCGACGACGCACTCGGCGCGCACGGCATTAACTATATCCTCGATCAGGCCCTCTTCCTCGGCGACCCACGTCGGGATGTCGAGCCGCGCCGGGGTTGAGCCGGGCGCGGTCGTCTGCAGGTAGAGGAAGCCGACGAGCGGCTCGCCCGCCTCGTCCCGGAACTCTTCGGTCAGCCCCTCGCGCAGGCACTCGCAGAAGACGCTGCGGTCGCCCCAGCGGGCGAAGAGCGGCGCGTCGCCCGCGTCAGCCGCCGAGAAGATTTGCGCGTCGAAGACAGTCGGCGTCTGCGTCCGGCGGCGCGCGATGACGTCGATCATGCGCGCCACGTCGCGCGCGTAAGACTGATCGATGTAGCCGACGAGCGGCACACGCGTTTCGCGCGAGAGCTTGACCGTCTCAGTGATCGCCGCGATGTAGGGGTTCGACTTCAAAGTCTCGCCGCGCACGCGCGAGGTCGAGAGCAGGAGCGTGCCGTCGAAGAAGGCGACGGGCGCGCGCTCTTTGCGCTCTTGCCAGCCCGCGTGCCTTCGCAGAAACGCGCGCACCGCCTCGAGCTCCTTCTCGACGCGCCGCATCCCGACGAGATCGGCGGCGGTCATTGCCGTGCCCTCCGTCTCCAACAACTCCTTCGGCGTGACGAGCGAGAAATCCCACTCCTTGCGGTACGAGGAGCCGTCGCGCGTGTGCGGGTTCTCGAACCAGGCGACCTGCACGGCGGCGACGGGCAGGGAGATTTCGCGACCCGGCAGAAGCTGGCTCCCGTCTGCCGCAAACGTCACACGATCAAGGAGCGCATCAAGCGCCCACGCGCGCGCCTCTTCGTGCGTGCGCCACGCGCGCCGGAAGGGGACGACGAACGAGCCCGCGCGCTCGAACTCCGCGAGGGGCAGCGCGCTCGGCGTCCGCGCGACGCCCGTCGAGACGCCCTCGTCAGCCAAAGCTGTGATCTCCGCGACCGACCTGCCCGCGAGCCCGCGCAGGCGACTCACGTAGTCGCGCGCCTGCTCCGCCCACGCGCGACCGAAGTCCGTAAAGTCCTCGCGCTTGTTAGACAGTTCCTCGATGAGGCTTTGGCGGTACAGCATAAGGACGGGTGACGGGTGTCAGGTGACGGGTGTCAGGGAAGAACAGAAGCAATAGGCGATGGCGAAGGGGAGGTCACAGTTTTGAGCCTCTTTCCCCGACCCCCGACACCTGACCCACAGCCCCCGCCTTTCTCATCTCTGCGCGCGTTTGAAGACGTCGGCGGCGGCGGTGTAGTAGGTCGTGCGGAGCTTGCCGTCGATGAAGGTGTAGGCGATGCCGTCGCGCTGGTTGCGGAAGATTTCGGCGTTGCCGTGGGCGTCGTGCTCGAACTCAGACTTGCCCGCGAGCTTCATCGTCGCCGCCGTGTCGTTCGCCGCGTCGTGCTGAAGGATGAGCTGCCGCACGGTGCCTTCGAGCGCGGGGTCGAGGTGGTGTGCCGCGACGAAGCGCGCGTCCACGAAGGCGACCGTGATTATCCCGCCCTGCACCTTGAAGCGCAGCGTCCCCGTCTCGCCCGGCTGTTCTTCGACCGGCTTGCCCAGCGCGCGCAGCACGTCCGCCCGCCGCGACTTGAACGGCTCGATGTTGCCCCAGTTCTCCGCGCGCACCCGCCACGCCCCGGCGGCGAACACGCCGGCGACGACGAACATAACGCACAGCCCGCGCGCCGTGCGAGAGCGAATGAGATCGGTGTTCTTCATGCCGCGATGCTACGCCTCGCCCGGCGCGGAGACAAGATAAAAAAGTACTGAGGACTGAGTGCTGAGGACTGAGTCAAAGCGTGTGCTAAATACCGAGAACTGAGTCAAAGCGTTCTTGTCTTTCACTCAGTCCTTAGCACTCAGTCCTCAGCACTTCTATTTCGCGAATGGCGTGACGCGCGTGATGGACTCTTTGAAGTCTGGGTCGTCGGGCGCGAGTTGTGAGCCCTTCTGGTAGGCGGCGAGGGCTTTGGCGTAGAGCTTGGAGACTTCGTAAGCGTAGCCCAGCTCGCGATAGATGTTCACGTCGTCAGGCGACTTGGCGGCGGCGCGCTCAAGGGCAGCGGTCGCCTTAGGGAAGTTCTTGGCGCGCGAGTAGGCGACGCCGAGCAGGTAGAGCGTCGAGCCCTGCGCGTTCGCGTTCGCCGCGGCGCTCTCAAGGACGGTCGCGGCGCGCGCGTACTGCTGCGCGCCGATCAGCGACTGGCCGCTCAGCACCGCTGACGACTCGTCGGCGCGCAGACGCACCAGCGCGTCGCTCGTGCGCACAGCGTTCAGGTAGTTCTCGCCGGCCTTCGGCGTGTCGCCCGCCTCCCCCGCGCGGCGCAGGTAGGCGAGCGTGAGCAGTTGCCAGGCTTGCGCGAGCCGCGGGTCGGCGGTGGTCGCGCGGTTGAGGTTGGCGATGGCGGCGTCCGCCTGACCGCGTTCGTAAGCGATGCGACCGAGGTAGAAGAGCGAGATGGCGTTCTTCGGATCGGCTTTAACCGCCGCGTCGAACGAGCGTGCTGCGTCGTCCAGCTTCTTCGACTGGTACTCGGCTAAGCCACGGTAGTAGAGCATCGTCGCATCGGGCGCTTTGCCCGCACGCGTGGTCGCCGCGACGAGCAGCGGCAGCGCGCGGTCGAACTGTTCGGTGAGGACGAGCGCCTGCGCGAGCCTGTCCTCGGTGTTCGTGTCCGTCTCGCCCGCCGCGCGCTGGAGGTCGAGCGCTTTCTGCAAGTCCGTGGCGGCGGCGGCGTACTGCTTGAGCCCCGCCTCGGCGAAGCCCGCGAGTTTCCACGCCTCGCTGTTCGTCGGGTTGGCGGCGGCGATCTGCTTTGCCTCGCGCGCGGCTTCGGCGAACTGCCCCTGCTGGAAGAGCGTGAAGGCGTGCGTCGTGTCGCCGCCGCCGGACTGCGGTGCCGACGTCGTGTGGGTCGGGGTCGCGCGCGGCGCGGGGCTGGGGTTCGCCTGTTCTTTCGCCGCCGCCTCGCTGTTGACTTCCTGCGGGTTGACGCGGCGCGGGCGCGTCGCGCCCGACTGCGCGAAGGTCGCGACCGAGAGGGTGAAAACGGCGAAGAGTGCGGCGGTCGTGTGCGGTAGATAATTTCGGTTCATCGTTAGCTCCCCCACGCGGGTACGGCGACTGATACGTTTCAATAAGGAGAGTATGACTTGCGGCGGCGCGCGTGTTCAAGCCCCGGCGCGTCTGCTCCGATGCGCGGCGTGCGCCGGGCGTTCGCCCTTATTTGTCGGCGCATGTTCAAGCCCCGGCTCTTCGAGGCGCGCGCCCGCCGCAAAAAAGAGGGACGGGGACTCTTCATCCCCGTCCGCCACGTCGCGCCCGTGCGCGCCAATGTTAATTCGGGATCAGTTGTCTTCGACGTCGCCGCGCTTGAAGAGCTTCCCGGCTTTGTCGTTGACGTAAACATCGAAGACCGAGAAGAGCGGGCTGGGGTCGGGCAAGCCGGTCAGGCTGGCGTGGTTGGACACGAGCAGCGAGCCGGTGTGGTTGTTGAAGGCGATGTTCGCGGGGTTCGCCCACAGCAGAGTGCCCGCCCCGTTCTGCGCCGGGCCTGAATAGCGCGCCTGCTCCGTGCCGTCCGGCGCGAGCACGGAAATCTGGCTGTAGCCCGCGAGCGCGACGTAGAGATTGCCCGATTTGCCGAAGGCGATGCCGTCGGGTCCCGCGCCGGGTGTGTAGGTGTGGAACAGAGTGAGGTCTGACACCGACGGGTGATCGACGAGCGGCAGCGTGTAGATGAAGCCCTGGAAATTTCCGTCGAAGGTCTGGGTGAAATAGAGCTTGTTGCTCTTGGCATCGACGCGCACGCCGTTCGGCCCGAAGACTCCGTCGATGCCGGGGCTCTGGAACCAGACCTCGGGCGCGCCGCCGCCGGGCGGGACGCGCCAGATGGTCGCCTGGAAGCTGTCCGTCACGTAGAGATAACCACGTCGGTCGAACGCGAGATCATTGATCAAGACGGGCGCGGGCGGATTAAAGGCCGACTGGAAGACGGGGTGGAATCCCGCGGCATAGATGGTCTGCTGCCCCGACTCCACGTTGATTTGCAGCACGCCCTGTCCTTCGTCGAGCACGTAGAGGTTGTCGTCTTCACCGAAGGCGATGCAGGAGATGGCGTTGAGCGGCCCCGCCTGATTCTGGATGGTGATGGTCTTCTCTAGCGCGCCCGTCTCGATGTCGTAGGCGAATATTTTCGAGGGGGCGAAGTTGCCGGGCACGCCGAAAGCCGCCGGGCCGGAGACGTAGATCAAGCCGTCGTGGACGGCGATGCCTTCCGGGTAGCCGGGGAAGCCGACCGGCGCGATCACCTTCGAGTCGCCCAGGGCGCGCGCCTGGGGCTGATCGGCGCGGACGACTTGCTGTCCGAGCAGCACGGCACAAACTGCGAGCAGGACAAGGGGGGAAGTTCTGTTCGTTCTCATGTCACCTCTCTCTGAGGAAATAGGTTTGTTGTCAGATGACGGACGCGAGGGCTTCACTGCAAGGTAACGCGGGGAAACGTGCGTGCCGGGATCACCCGCGCCGAAAAATTTTCCGCGCCTGGGTGAAACCGCCGCGAGGCAGAGCGGATGCTGGGCTGAAGCGTCCTGCCGAAATAGTCTGCCTGATGGCGGGCGAGTCTGAGGCGACACGAAGGGGCGCGGCGGCGAGCCCTCGGGTGGATCGTGTTAGCGAAAGTTCTCCACGAGCATAATGTCGAGGTTGCGGTAATCGTCGATGCTGTAGATGAGCCAGCGACCGTCGGGCGAGAGGTTGAGTCCGGGGTTCGAGGTCGGGTCGTGTTCGAGCGGGGAAACAGACGTCGCCCGGCGGGTGGCGAAGTCGAAGTAGTCAATCGAAAAATGGCTGGTGAGTTTACCCAAGCCGTCGTAGCGGTGGACGTAATAGACGCCCTCGTCCGTCGCCAGCCAGTCGCCGTAAGACTCCAGTTGCGGCAGATCGAGGACCAACGCCTCCTCGCCGCCCGTGGCCGGCTGGCGGAAGAGCCCGACGGTATTGAAGCCCTGCTTGTTGTAGTAGAGAAACTTTCCGTCGGGCGACTCGACCGCCTCGTAACCGCCCTCGCGCGTCACCTGCACGGCGTCGCCGCCGCCGGCGGGCATCTTCCACACTTGCCACGAGCCGCCCCGGTTGGAACCGAAATAGAGCCAACGCCTGTCGCGCGACCAGCTCGGCGCGAGACAGTCTGCGTCGCCCGTCGTCACGCGGCGCGCGGGGCCGCCCTCCGACCCGATGACGTAGACGGCGGCGCGGCCCTCCGGGCGCGACTCGAAGGCGAGTTGTCGCCCGTCCGGCGACCAGCGCGCGTTGCCGGTCGCGGGGCCGTCGAAGGTAGTGAGCTGCGCCTGGTTCGTGCCGTCGGCGTCGCACGTCCAGAGTTCGCGCGCGCCGGAGCGGTCTGCCTCGAAGACGATTTTCTGACCGTCGGGAGACAGGCGCGGGTTCTCGTCCCGGCGACTGGATGCGACCAGCTTCGACGGTCTCTCGTCGGAGCCAGTCTTACCTGCGAGGGGCACGCGCCAGATGTTCGTGTCAACCGACTGCTGCGAGTAAGCCAGACGCCCGCCCGTGCGCGCGACGGAAGGCTCGTGCGCGTCCTGACCGACGCCCTCGACGCGCACCGGCTCGCCGCCCCCAGCCGGCATTCGCCACAGGTTATATCCGCCGGAGCGGTTCGACGAGAAAACGAGTTCCCGCCCGTCTGGCGTCCAGGCGAGTCCGTCTATGCGCCGGTTGTCGGAGGTGAGTTGGCGGGGTTCGCCGCCGACGGCGGGCATGGTGAAGAGTTCCGCCGTGTCTTCCGTGTAACGGATGAAGGCGAGCGTCTGAGCGTCGGGCGAGAAGACTGGATGAATATCACCGAACGTGCCCGTGGGCGGCGAAGTCAGGCGGCGCGCTTCGAGCGTGTCGAGGGTGAGGACGGTAACCGTGAACGGCTCTTGCGCGTGATCGCGCGCGGCGAGGGCGAGCCGCTTGCCGTCGGGCGACCAGTCGACTGAGATGTAGTCCGCCCGCGCCATAAGGCGCCGCTCGTGACCGCCCAGAGCAGGGATCAGGTAGACGCCGCTCTGCTCGGCTTCGGGGGAGCCACGGACGAAGGCGATGTAGCGCCCATCGGGCGACCACGCCGGGGCGCCTTCGCGCGCGAGGGCCGTCGTCAGGCGCAGAGGCGTGCCCGCGTCCACCTGCTGGACGTATACGTTCATCCTGTCCGTCGTGCCGCCCTTCCACGAGTAAGCCACGAGCCTGCCGTCGGGCGAGAGCGCGGGGTTGACCTCCTCGTCCGGGAAACTGGTGAGCGGGACGGTGCGCGCCGCGGGCAACGGCGGCAAAGCGGACTTCGACTCCGTGCGCGACGTTCGCAGCCAGAGCGCGCCCGTCGCCAACACGCAGATCAGTGCGACTGACGCGAGTGCGACGCTCAACGTCCGCCGTCGAGTCGAAGCGCGCGACTCACCCGCCCGCACGGCGGCGGCGCGCGTCGCGACTGACGGCTCCGCGGTTGTGTAACTCGAAAGCCCCTCCTCTTCGTGCTCCTCTTCGATGACGATATGCGCGCGCGTGTGCTCTTCGATCACGCGCTCGGTCGCGCCGTCGCCGTCCACCTCGGTGACGTCGGCGACGAAGCGGTAGCCGCGGCGCGGGACGGTCTCGATGAACCTGCGCCCGTCCTTGTCCTCGCCGAGCACCTTGCGTAGCAGGAAGACGTTGTTCGAGAGGTTCGCCTCTTCGACGTAACTGTCTCGCCAGACGGTGCGCAGCAGTTCATCCTTCCCCATCACGCGACCGCTGTTCTCGACGAGCGCCAGCAGCATCTCGAACGCCTTCGGGGCCAGCGCGACAGGCTTGCCTTCGCGCAGCAGCACGCGCTGCGAGGCGTCCACGCGGAACGGTCCGAAGTCGTAGAAGTGTCCGGGGGCGTTGTTCATACGCTCTCTTCAGGGCGCACTAAGAACTTCGCGAGAAATAAAAGAGAACTTCCAAAGGACTTTTGCGCGGTTGGGGGAGTAGGGTGCGCGCTTGCAGTCCGGGGCAGAAAGTTGGTGCCGGGCTCAAAGCCGCGATGGCGCGAATCTTAGCCCAAGCGGGCGGGCGGGGCAACGGCAATGCGGCTGCTACGCGTGAAGCTCTCGGGCAATCCCCCGCCGGAGGACAAAGGTACGAAACGAAGAATCGAGATCACTTTGGAGAGGCACCGAGTGCTGGCGGTCGGGGGGAAGCAGGCGAGTGTCTCTGCGTGGTGCGCGGCGTGCGGCGCGGTCGTCGAGATGCTGACGGCGGAAGAGGCGGCGCGGCGCGCGGCGACGAGCGTGCGCGACGTCTTCCGCCGCGTCGAAGCCGGTGAGGTTCATTACGCGGAGACGCCGCAGGGGCATTTACTAATCTGCGCCCGGTCGATCAGGTGAAAGCGAAGCAGACAAGGACGCGTGAAGGAGTAAAAATGAGACTCTACCAGAGATACTACGTGCACGCCGCGCTCGGGCTCGGCATCATCCTCACCGCCGCGCTCTGCACCTCAACCGCGCTGATGCAAAACACCAACTCGTCGCAGGCGAATGCGAACCGCCCGCCGATCAGGATCGTGCGCCCCGCGCCCGGCGCGACCCAGCGTGCGAACGCCAACGCGAACAACAACGCCGCTGCTAACGCTAACGCCAACGCGAACAACAACCGCCAGCCGCTGCGCCGCATCATCGGGGCTGTGACGCCGACGCCGACGCCGACGCCATCCGTCACGCCGACCCCGCCCGTGCGCACGCGCACGCCCGCCGTGATCCGCACGCCCGTCGTCACGTCGCGCCCTCCGTCGGACAACAGCGCGACGGCGCCGACCCCGACGCCGCGACCCGCGCCGGGTGCGATCACCAGGACGCCCGCCATCACGCGCACGCCCGCCGTCGTCTCTGGCACGGTGGCGACGACGACAGCCCGGAACTTCAGCATCAGTCAGCGCGTTGACGCGGAATTGTCGAAGCTCGGTCGCACGAAGAGCGTCGCACGCGGGAGTTTCAGCGTTCCCGCCCGCGCGGCGACGTTTCCCGCCGTGGCGCTAATGAATGAGTCTCTGCCGGTCGGCGTCTTCGAGTGTGAGGGCGCGTCCAAAGGCGGCGACGACGTGAGCTTCGAGGAGACCGCTGATCGCGTGATCATCACCTTCCGCTGCCAGACGTCGCGAAACGCGCTTGAGTACGGCGCCAAAACGGGCTCGAATAAACTCTCAGTCGCGTTCCAGAAGAGCACGCTCACGCAGCTCTTCTCCGCGCCGCCGCGCGCCGCGACAAATGTTTACGGGCCCGTCTTGAGCGACCGCCCCGAGGGCGGCGCGCGCCCGCCCGCCGTCGGAGGTCGCGCGCCCGACGGCTCGGCTCGCGACGACTACGAGTTGTCAAACTGCCTGAGCGACTTCCGCCGCTACAAGACCGATCCGCGCACGAACTACTTCCAAGTGCGCTTCATGACGCGCGTCTATCGCTGCGACACGAGCGCGAGCCGGAAGACACACCTGCTCGAACAAAGCTCCATCTTCGGCGACCACGTGCCCGCGATGCCGAAGCTCATCCCGCCAGCGATGCCCGGTGATCTGCGCGTCCGCGTGGATAAGCTCGCGCAACTCTATGATCCCGACTACAAGGGGCCGCGCGAGAAGACGACGACCTACGAGAAGAGCTTCTTCCTCGATCAGGGGGTGGGACTGAGTTCGTCGCACGAGTTCGTCTACGCGGTCGCGGGCAAGCCGGGCAAGGGCAAGGTCGCCGTCCAGATCGCGTCTGAAGCGGAGGCGCCGACCGCGGGAGCCGTCGGCTGCGTCAACTGGGATCAGACGAAGGGCTTGTTGCGCCAGACGGTGCTGCCCGTGACTTACGGACCTCCGCCGCCCGGCGCGAACCTGACGACGAAGGGCAAGGGGACATTGCAGGCGGGAACGGTGACGGTCAGCGACTTGTTCATCGTGGCGGGGCTCGCGCCCGTGCAGAAGGCGGTCGTCTATGTCCGCGTCGTGCCGGTCGGCGGCGGCAAAGTCACGCAATGCCTCGGCGGACCTTCGCCGTGGGTGCGCGTGGATGTGGGGAACGTCGCTTACGCGGTCGCGCACGCGAAGGAGGAGTTGGAGGCTCGGCTCCAGAAGAAGGCGGAGGCGTTCAAGAAGGCGCTCGGCGCGGCGGGCGTCACCTCGGACTACAAGCAGAGCAGCCCCATCAAGGTGACCGTCCTCAGCTACCAGCCGCCGAACATGGTTGACGGGATGTTCACCTCGCACGCCGACGAGGAGTTGATCTACGGCACGAGCGATCCCACCTACAAAGGTCACATGAACTTGAGCCCGGACTTCGGCTGGCCCTCCGAATACAGGGTCTGGAACAACTACCCCGAGTGCGCCTACAACGCCTACGAGTTGACCGTCGCGGCGACCGCTTACAAGGAACTGCCCGACAACGCGTGGGAGGTGCTCGTCTATGTCGTTGACTACGCCTCGTTCATCTACACGAAGTTGCAGGACGTGATCGTCAACGCGATGAGCTGGGCGGTGACCGGCGGGCAGTGCGACGCCAACGACGAGCACCCGACCGGCGCGTGCCTCTACGTGCGCGAGACCTTAAAGACCGCGTTCAAGCTCTTCCTCTCCTACCTTGGCATCCCGCCCACGCTGCCGAGCATGTCCGAGATCATCGGCAAGGCTAACGAGTACGTCGCGACCTCGGTCGTCGATTTCGTGATCAGCCTCATGCCGGCGGGCGAGTTGACGGAAGTGGAAATCGACTTAATGCGCGAGGGGATGCTCTACGCCGCGCGCAAGGCGATGGAGGCGGCGACGCACAGCATGAGGTGCGGCCTGCCGATCCCGCCGGGCAAGACCGCCAAGGACATGGGCTACGACGAGCAGAACTCGAACGGCTGCGGTCGTGTAGGCGGCGATCTCAACCCGTACAACTGGGGGATGAAGAACCTCGCCTTCTACGAGCGCCCGGCGGTGCTCTACCTCAAGGTCGAGCGCAACACGGCGGCTTCGGCGATCAATCTCTCGAAGTCGCAGACCATCGTAATCAGCGACTCTGCCGACTACTACAAGTTGCAGATCATCCCCATCAACAACGTGGCGCGCATCCCCGACGGCGGCTGGGTGATCCCCGTCGCGCTGGAAGCGAACCTCGACAGGTTCGTCAACCAGTCGCGCTGCGACTCGATTGGCGCGATGTCCACCTGCGTTGACGTGCAGGCGGAGAAAGGGTTCTGGGTCACGGACTTTAACGCCGGGGCGCAGACGAACCTCCACGTGGGCACGAAGTATAAGTGGACGGACGACCCCGAGTACGCGGTCGCGCCGGGCGGCGGGCTCGACGGCGGCGGGCTCCCGGTTGATTGGGGCGGCTACAAGGGGCGGCTCGACACGAACCTCGGCGACTTCGGGATGTTCAAATCGCCCGCGCCATGCCCCGGCTTCAGGTTCGAGACCTGCGGCTCGCCCGCGCGCCCCTGCGGCACGGTCAACAACTGGCACTGAGCGCGCAAGCGAAGAACCAATTTCAAGGGAAGGCAGAAAAGGAGAGACGTGATGACGACTGTGAACATGCTTACGACGCGGCGGTCTCGCCGTTGGAACATCTTGCTCGGCGGGTTCGTCGCCCTGTGTGTGTGCGCGGTCTCGGCGGCCACGCAGACTGTGACGCCCTCGACCGACCGCGACAACCCGACGCCGTTCGTCTCGAACGAGATCAAAGGCGAGGGCACCAACGACAAGACAGAATACTTCTACAGCTTCACGGCCGGCCCCGGCGAAGTGACGCTGACCTTCGACGTGAAAGCCGACAAGGCCGCCAACCTGCACGGCTTCGACTACGAGGTCTTCGACGCGCGCTCGCGCCGCGTCGCCGGAGGCTTCCTCGATCCGGTGCGCGGCGAGAGCAAGCGCAAGCTGGAGAAGTTCGTCGTGCGCGGTCAGCAGCCGCAGCAGTTCACCTTGCGCCTCGTCGTCACCGAGTACGTTGACACCTACCGCGTCCGCATCGAAGGCGCGAACGGCGCCACGGGCGGCACCGCCCCGACGGCGACGCAGACCCCCGCGCCACCCGCCGCGCAGTCCGGCAATCGCCTCTGCCTGCCCGCCACGGGCACGCTCGTCCTCACGCTCGCCGACGGGACGGAGGAGCAGGTCGATCTGAGTCAGGTCAAGTCGGCGGCGCTCAAGTAGTAAGTGGGTCTGTCCGCGGCGTTCGCGTGTCAGAGACTCGATGAATTTAGAAGGGGGAAGAGTGATGAAGCACGGACACCTGTTCGCGGCGGGGCGCGCGACTTTGCTCCTGCTAATCGCGGCGCACGCCGTACCACACACCGTCGGCGCACTCGTGCCGGGCGCGCGCGCCGCGAACCGCGCGGGGAGTCAGCAGCCCAAAGAGATCACGATCTACTGCCCGCAGCGCATCCAGATCGGGCCCGTCAACGTGGGCAAAGAATGGGATTCGGGCCTCAGCATCAATACCTGGATAGACTTTACTCATGCGATGGTGAGCACCGACAGCGCCACCAAAGAACAGTTGGTGGGCTGCTGGTACGCCGACGGCAACCGGCTCGCCGCCGTCGGTCGCAGGGTGCCCGCCGGATTCTCGTGCGCGGTCACGGGCGTCAGCGTGACGTGCAAGGTGAAGATGAGAATCAAGACCGACGACTGAGCGCGGCTCGTGTAGCGTAACGTTTGCAGGAGAGCACAATGGCAACTCGTAAGAACATTTATCAGGAGATCGCACCGTGCCTCCCCTCGTTCATACCGCCCTCTCAGCCGCGCCGATATCGGCGCAGACCGGCGTCGGCGCGCAGACGCGCGTCGTGTCGCCGCCGCAGGTGACGGTCTTTTCGTGGAAAGGGGCGACGCAGGTGCCGAAGAAGGCGCCCACCGCCCGTTCGCAGGGTCGCGCCGCGCCGCCGCTCGGGTAGCCCGCTTCGGCACCGTCTCGATGTACTTCCGCCGCGCTCCCCCTCGCCCAGCGCGCACCGCCGCAGCCGCTCGCCAGGGGATCAGACGGAAAGGCCCGAACTTGTACAAGTGCTTCTCCTGCCTACTCATAATCGCTCAAATAATTCTCTAAAAAATTTCTGATGAGGCTCTAAAGACTTGCGCGGGGCAGGGAGCGTAGATTCGCGCTGTCCGGGCGTCTAAAGCCCCGCGGCATCGCGGCTCGCCCTAGAGGGGGGACGGGCTCATCTGCCTCCACTCGCTGCTGGAGCAATCGGGTCAGAAATTGAGTCCGGAATAGAGGAGGGTTTTAAAGAGAATGAGACGAACCATTATCAGCCTGGCGCTCGTCTGCGCGTCGGTGTCGGTCGCCAGCGCGCAGGAGTTCAGGCCCATCCCCAACCCGCCGGCGTCGAAGCCGCTCGCCGAGACGCTGCGCGCGGCCGGCAACTTCAAGACGTTCCTGAGCCTGCTGGAGAGAGCGGGGCTGAAGAATCTGGGGCTCGTGCCCGCGGGCGGCAAGACCAACCCCGCGCAGGCCGGCCCCGGCGGCGGGCCGCGCTACCAGACCCTTTTCGCCCCAACCGACGCGGCCTTCGCCAAGCTTCCGCCGGGCGCGCTCGATACTCTGAAGAAAGACCCGGCGCGGCTCCGCTCGTTCCTGCTCGCGCACATGGTCGAGGGCAAGGTGTTGGTGGCCGACCTGCTCACGCCCGTCGGCGACGGCACCTCCAAAACCTTCACAGAGCTGAAGTCGAGGCAGGGGCGCGTCCTCGGCTTCCAGTGCAACGGGCACACGGGGCTGCACCAGCCGCGCGTCAACGGGCGCGCGCGCGTCGGCAAATTTCAGGACGTGATGGCGTCGGACTACCTCGTCGTCATCCACGAAGTTGACGCCGTGCTCTTCGGCGACGGCAGCGTCTGAAACGTTCGAGCGGAGGATTCTATGAAAATTATAACCACCTTGGTGCTCGCTTTCGTCTGTTCGCACCCCGCCGCCGGGCAGCTAACTTCGGGCAGGCCCACGGCGGGGCAAAAACCCGCGGCGCAGGCACCCACTTCCGCACCGGCGCGGCAGGGGCGCTTCCGCGTGACGATCAACGGCTTCATCTGCTACCAGCAGACCTGGGACGACGCACTACAACGCGACGGCAAGGACGACGAAGTCTTCCTCCTCTCCGAGACGCGCATCGTCAAGCGCGTCTCGGACGTCCCCGAGATTACCAAGCTGCCCGAGGCGCGCAGCCTCCAGCTCGGCGACGTGCAGGGCTTCGAGACCCGGCGCCTTCGTGCGGGCTCGGCGAGCGACATGGGCGGCATACGCTCTGGGGATCGCGTGCCCGTCGATATGCCCTGGGCGCGTCATCGCGAGCCGGGCAGGCAGGGCTTGCCCTTCATCATCTGGGATGGCGAGTTGAAGGCCGACGTCTCGGCGGCCATGATCGTCCCGACCATCTGGGAGTGGGACGGCGGCGACACCCCGCTGGCGTTCCTCCTGCGCACACTCATCGACGGCTGGGCGGGCGGCGCGGGGCCCGTGCGCGGGATGCCTGAGATACCCGTGGGGCGTCCAGGCGAGAGTCTCCTCAAGCGCCTGAGCGACGTGCAACTCGGACGGGACGTCGTCGGCACCAACCTCTCCTACGACATAAGCGTGGTCGGGCAGGGCGGCGATCGCCCCATCGGCATGGAGCTGAGCGGTCATCAGTACTTCTTCAACCCGTGGGTGCTCTACCTCACCTACGACCGCGCGGTCGCGGCAAGCCAGACCGACTACGGACGCGGGCGCGGCGTCATCGAGGTGCCCTACGTGGACGCCCACGAGCTGCGCGGGCGCTACACGCTCTTCGTCCAGATCGAGCGGATGCCGTAAAGCCCGTCGTGGTCTTTATCGTCACTGCCGTCGCCGGATTGGGGACTGCCGTTCGGAATCGCCGCGCGGTAGTTCTCCCCGGCGGGCAAGGCGTCAGCTCCGGCCACGCTTCAGCCGCACAGACCGACAAGGAGAAATATGAGAGCCGTGCGAACTTTTCCCCGATGGATTTTAGCCGCCGCGTTCTGTCTCATGCTCGCCGCCTCGGCACGCGCGCAGGAGTCTGAGAGTCGAGTCCTTTACTTTAACAACGAGGAGGCTGCGCCGCCCGCCTACCCGCGTGAGGACAGCTTCCGGCTCGGGCGGTACGGGACGGAGAGCGACCGCAAGCGCGAATTCAAACTCTCGGACGGCGACGTGATCCGCGTCGAGCGCCGCCCCATGAATCCGCGGTCCGAGCGCACCCACGAAGCGCCGTCGCCCTGGGTCGAGATCGTGCTCGACACCCCGCACGAGGTGACTTGGTGGAAGGGCATCACGATCTACAAGAACGAGCTGCCGTCGGCGGAGCACCCGCGCGGGCGCTGGCTCAAGCTCGCCCAACTCAACTTAGCAGGCAGGTTCGACAACACTCCGATCTACCAACTCCCCGCGAGCCAGCTGCGCGGCGGCATCGTCCTCGTCTTCGAGAAGGCCAAAGCCCTTGGCGTGCACACGCCGATGCACGGATTGCTGCTCGACGAGACGAACGACGATCTCACCGGACAGATCATCACCTTCGTCTGGGAGAAGGACAGCTGACGCCCCTCAAGGAGATCGTCAACAACACTTCGGGATTCGAGAGATACACAGAGTAAAGTGCCCGACCAAAAGGGGAGTCATGAAAAACAGATCAGCCACCGCACGAAGGTTTGCGGCATCCGCCGCTATCGCCGCCATCTGCCTCGCGCTCGTCGCGGCGACGCGCGCCCAGCAGCGCGAAGAGGCGCTGCCCGCGTTCGCGTCCGAAAACATCATCCGCCTCGACCGCTACACGGGCCAGTGGGGGGCCGGCAACATCGTCACGCAGAGGTTCCGCCTCTCGGACGGCGACCAGATCATCGTCAGCCGACGGCCGGGCGCCGTGCCCCGCGACCGCGTCGAGTTCGTCCTCGAAGCGGGGCCGCGCGTGACCTGGTGGAAGGGCATCACGCTCTACAAGCATGAGGAGCGCGGCGGCAAGATCGTCACCTACCGGCTCGACCACGTCCAGACGCAGGACAACGATCGCGGCCCGAAGACGCTGCGGCTCCGCATGGACCAGCTCCCGTGGGGTGTCGTCCTCAGCTTCGAGAAGGCCAAGGCACTCGGCGCGCACACACCCATGTACGGGCTGCAACTCTTCGAGACCGACGACGACCTCGCTGGCCAGCGCATCACGTTCAGGTGGGAGGAAGATCACTGAGGCCCGCCCCGCGTGGAGGCCGCCCCGGACGACAGGGGATAAAGGCGAAAGGGGCTCCGACTCTTCCAAGAGTCGGAGCCCCTTTCGCGCCGGATGCGCCCGGCCTAGAAGTTCAGCTTGAGGCCGAACTGGAACTGACGAGGGTCGAAGGCGGCGGTCGGGACGCTGTAGTAGCGTCCCGACGAGTCGCGCTGGTTGAAGGCGGTGACGTCCGTGATGAAGGGCGACGCCGCCGCCTGGTTGAAGCGGTTGAAGAGGTTGAAGCCCTCGGCGATGACGTCGAGGCGGAAGCGCTCGCCGAAGCGGATGGCGCGCGTAAGGCGCAGGTCGAGCGACATGTAGCCGTGCGTGATGCCGGCGCTGCGCCCCAAGCTCCCGGAGGTGAACTGGCCGTTCGTGATGAGCGGCGCACAACCGGCGTTGCCCGCCACGCAGAGCTGGCCGTTGGCGAGCACGGTCGGTCTGTCCGTCTGGTTCGACTGATCGTTGTTCGTGTCCACGCCCGACAGGATGTTGAAGGGTCTTCCGGAAGAGATTTCCAGGATCGGCGCGACGACGAAGTCCGCGAAGATGCGGCGCGCGCCCTCGCCGTTTCTCCAGGCTTCGGGCGAGGTCAGCACGCCGCTGAAGACGAAGCGGTGGCGTTGGTCAAACAGCGAGTCGGCGCGCTCGGCGCGGAAGTTGCGATTGTCCTGCGGGAGCAGCAAGGTCTGCAGATCGGAAGAGTCGTCAATCGCGTGCGACCACGTGTAGGAGGCGAGGAACTGGTAGCTGTGCGAGAAGCGTTTGCGCAGCTCGAAGACGCCGGCGTGGTAGATGGAGTTGCCGTCCGAGACCTGCGCGTTGATCGAGCCGAAGGGCGAGATGACGCCGGGCGTGCGCAACGAGCCAACGAGCTGTGCGTTCAGGACGGCGGGCGTCACCAACCCGCCCGAGGCAGCCTGCGCGAGGAAGTAGTTCGGCGCGTTCGGGCGGAAGAAGTTGGCAATCGCCGGCGAGACGATGCGCCCGCGCGTGGGCGAGAGCACGATCATGCCGGGGACGATGTTGACGAGCGTGTCGCCCGGCAGCAGCGGGTTCGTGAACGTCGCGCCCGCCGGCAGGTTCGACGGGAAGAAGCAGGTCGGCCCCGGGCACGTCCCGCTCACCAGGAGCGCCTCGGTCGTGTTCGAGGGCGCGCGGTTGGCGTAGCGCGCGAAGTTCTGAATCTGCAACTCTGTGCGCGGCGCGTTGATGTCGAGCGGGTGCGGCAGGTGGTGCGCGCCGACGTAGAGGTAGCTCGCAGAGATCGACATGTCCTTCGTCAACTGCCGCTCGACCGTCAGATTCCCCTGCGTCGCTGAGGCGTACTGGAAATCTTTCGCCACGGGCAGCGTGAACGGGAGGACGGGGCCGAAGCCGGGGAAGGTCTGATCGTCGAAGCGCTGGCGACCCGCCTGATAGACGGCGCTGCGCGCCACGCCGGGCGTACAGGAGACGCCGGGGACGAGCGTACCCGTGCAAGGGATGATCGTGCCTTGGAAGACCTGCGTCGCGTTCAGGAGCGCGAGCGGCGAGGGGCTCCCCGAAATGAAGACGCCCTGCTGCTGCTGCGCGGCGTCGGCGATGTCAGAGTTGAAGCCGACCGCCAAGAGCGGATGATCGTAGAAGAGGCCGAACGAGCCACGCACGACCGTCTTCGCGTCGCCACGGATGTCCCACGCGAAGCCTGCGCGCGGAGCCCAGTTGTTCTTGTCGCGCGGGAAGCCCTGCTGCACGCCGACGGCGTCCTGCGCCGCCAGAATGTCGGACGCCGAGAGCTGTATGCCGGAGAGCGGATCGTTAAAGCCGACGGGCGCGATCTGATCCGTCAGCTCAATGTCGTAGCGCACGCCGTAGTTGAGAGTCAGGTTGGGACGAACCTTCCAGGAGTCCTGCGCGAACCACGCGAGCGGCTTGTTCTTGAGCGCACTGTGCGGGTTGCCGAAGCCCTGAATGAAGTTCGAGGGGAAGCCCAGGCCGTACTGTTGCACGGGCGTGAAATCGGGCGGCGCGTTCGTGCCAACCGTCGGGAAGGCGGCGAGCGTCGTGGCCGTCAGGCCGCCGAAGTTGTAGAGACCCGCGAAGTTCAGCTCGAAGAGCGCGTCAACGCTGATGAAGCTGGCGTCGCCGCCGAACTTGAAGGCGTGGTTGCCAGTCACCCAGTTGATGTTGTCGGTGTACTGATAGCGGTTCTCCGTGCGGATGACGGGCGAGAACAGCTCCCTGCCGAAGAAGGCCGTGCCGGGGATGTTCACCGCCACCGCGTCGCCGTTCTCCGACTTGAAGGTCGCGCGCCGCTGGGCGAACTGGAAGCGCCCCTCGTTAACGACGGAGTTCGAGAGCGTCGAGTTGAGGCTGGTGACGAAAGCGGCGTCGCGCAAAGTCTGGATGCCGAGGCGCGAGAAGTCGTTCTGCCCGAGCGACTGGTTCTGCGACTCGACCTGAATGCCGGAGATGTCCGAAGGGTTATAGCCGAAGCGCATCGTCAGCAGATGACGGTCGGTGATCTTGTGATCGAGTCGCGCGGAGGAGAAGGTCGTGGACTCGGAGATCGGAAAGACCGTGGGGATGTTGAGCAGCGGGAGGAAGGCGATGGGCTGACCCGCCGCGTTGACCGTCCGCGGCACGGGCGCGCCGGAGAGGAAGAAGCGCCCGCCGACCACCTGACCCGCAGGGATCGCGCCGCCGACGCTCAGGAGCGGGTTCGTCCCCGTCAGCGCCGTGTTGCCGCCCGACGACGCGAGCGCCGCGTACTGCACGGCGGCTCCGGCGATGGCCTGAGCCTGCGCGAGGTTGGGGCCGCCGCCCGCCCCGATGAGCGCCGCGGCGGTCGAGAGCAGCCCGTTCACGTAAGACGACTGCGCCGAGGTGATGTTGCCGAAGGTCTGCGTGAAGGGCAAAAACGGCGCGCCGATGGTGACACTGCTGCCGAGGCCCGAGCGCACGTTGCTCGTGAAGAAGCCCGACTCCTGCCGCTTGCGCTGCTCGAAGGCGAGGAAGAAGAAGGTGCGGTCGCGGTCGAGCGGCCCGCCCAAAGTCGCGCCGTACTGCGCGCGCGTGAAGGGCGGCTTCTCGTTCGGATCATTATTGATGACGGGCGCAAACGGGTTGCGCGCCTGAATGGACTTGTGGCGGATGAAGCCGAAGACATTGCCGTGGAGATCGTTTCCGCCCGACTTGGTGACGACGTTGACGACGCCGCCCGCCGTGCGCCCGAACTCCGGCGCGTAAGAATTGGTGACGACCTGAAACTCCTGCACCGCCTCCTGCGAAACGGTCGAGCGCGCGGCGTTCACAGAGTTGTCCGTGTTGTCCGCGCCGTCCACCTGCACGAGGTTCGAGCGACCGCGCTGGCCGCCGAAGTTCAAGCCGGAGGTCGGCGCGGGACCGATCGGGCGACCGTTGTCGCGCGTCACGGTCGAAGTCGTCAGGGCGAAGTTGATGTAGTTGCGCTCGTTGATCGGCAGGTTCTCGATGCGCTGCTGATCGACCGTGGTCGCGACCGCCGTGCGCGAGGTTTCGACGACTTCCGTGGTCGCGCCCGAAACCGTCACGGTCTCGCTGAGCGCGCCGGTCGCAAGCGGGATGTCCAAATCCGCGCGCTGCCCGACGGTGATCGTCACCGAAGGGATGTTCGCCTTCGAGAAGTTCGTCGCCTGCGCGCTCACCTCGTAGTCGCCCGGCGGCAGGTTGACGATCTTATAGAAGCCCTCGTCGTTCGAGGTCCCCGTGCGTTCGAGACTGGTCGCCTTGTTGCGCGCCGTCACGTTGGCCCCGGCGACAACCGCGCCCTGCGCGTCGCGCACGTAGCCTTGCAGGTCGGCGGCGTTCGACTGCGACTGCGAAAGAACGGAGAGCGTGCAAGAGAGGGCGAACGCGAGGACTGCGAGCAGGCGGAACACGGTCGGACACAGCCGCGCGT
>JBJMGS010000392.1:0-4039 GCA_045807785.1 Pyrinomonadaceae bacterium | reverse complement strand
GCCGGCTGTTCACGTCGGAGGTCGCCTGCGAGAGGATGATCCGGATGAGCATCTCGAGCGGGTCGGAGGCGCGCTCGTTCCGGGGCACGCCGTAGGCACTCTCGAGGTTCTGGATGATATAGCGGAGCGGCTTCTCGTCAGCCGCTTCGCCGTCCGCCGCATTCAAAACCGCCCCCGTTGCGTTCATGAAATCAGCCCCTCACGCCTTCCAGTTTTCGTCGGTCACTTTGGCGAGGCGTCCTCTCAGGCTGACCGTTTCGCCTGACCGACCCCGCCCCGATTACAGCCTAACACGCCGAAAAATCAAAGCTTTTCGTGCGGCACGGATGTTGTTTTAAGCCCAGCGGGTGCATTTTCCTGCGCGCTCGTGAGAGGCGCAAATCAACCCCAGAATGGTTTATTGAATATGAAACTGAACCGACAAACCTCAAAAACGCTCTCGCTGTTGACCAGCTTCTCGATGCTCTTCTCGCTCTGCGCGGGCATCGTGCTGAGTGACCATGCCTCGGCACAAGCCCTACGCAAGCAGACCGAGAAGACATCGCACGCGGCGACCACGCCCGCGCTCTCACGCTACGCCAGGAATCTGACGGCGGCGGCGGGACGCGGCGAACTCTCCCCCGCCGCCACCTTCTCTAAGGAACTGCGCCGCACGACGAATCTGCTCGCGCGCGACGGCGTGAACCCCGTCATCGTTGACGACGCCGGAGCCGGCAAGAACCAGATCGTCGAGGCGCTGGCTGTCGAGATCGCTCGCGGCGACGCGCCGGAAGCGCTGCGCGGCAAGCAGGTCTTCAGCCTCGACACCGGCGCGCTGCTCGACGGCGCGAAGAGCGTCGCGGAGTTCGAGTCACACCTCGGCGCAGTGCTCGCGGACGTGAAGAACGCTCGCGGCTCAGTCATCCTCTTCATCGATGAGACGACCGCGCTCGTCGGCGCCAACGCCGCGCACGGCGCGAACGCCTCGCGCATGATCGAAGAGGCGCTCAAGGGCGGCGACCTGAGAGTGGTCGGCGCGGTTTCCGCCAGCGAGTTTGATAACTTCATCGCGGCGGATGCCACGCTCAAAGACCTCTTCCAGCCCGTCCGCGTCGCCGCGACCGCGGACGAGTCCGCCGCCAACGGCGCGGACGACTCCGACCGCGACGCCGACAGCACAGCCGCCGTCGTCGAGAAGATGTCGCCCGAGTTACAGAATCTGGTGCGCGGATCCGCCTCGCCGAAAGATCGCGTCAGCGTGATCCTGCAAGGCGGCGCTGACGATCAGCGGCTCGCCGACTTGCTGAAGCAGAACGGCGCGCGCGTCGAGAGCCGGATGAGCCAGCTCGGCATGATCAAGGTTGACATCCGGGTTGACGCCATCGAGAAGCTCGCCGCGGCGGGCGTCGTCCACTACGTCTCCCCGGCGAACACGCAGGTGCGCGCCTTCGGTCACGTCTCCCGCACGACCGGCGCCGACGCCGTCCGCGTTCAGACCACGACCAACCTGTTCGGCGGCACGACGAGTTACACGCTCGACGGCTCCGGCGTCGGCATCGCCGTGCTCGACTCCGGCATGGACCTCGATCACAAATCCTTCCTCGGCACCAACGACCGCTCGCGCATCGTCGTGAGCAAGGACTTCACGGGCGAGAACCGCGTTGACGATCCCTACGGGCACGGCACGCACGTCGCCTCGATGGCGGCGGGCAATGGCCGCATCTCCAACAACAAGTTCATCGGCATCGCCCCGAACGCCAACCTCATCAACCTGCGCGTGCTCAATAAGCAGGGGACGGGATCGCTCGCCGCGCTCCTGAGCGCCGTCGATTGGGTGATGGCGAATCGCACGACCTACAACATCCGCGTCGTCAACATGAGCGTCGGGATGCTGGCGGTCGATTCTTACAAGAACGATCCGCTCTGCAAAGCCGTGCGTCGCATGGTGAATGCCGGGATCGTGGTGGCAGCTGCCGCCGGTAACAACGGCAAGAACTCCGCCGGTCAGGAACTCTACGGTCACATCCATTCGCCCGGCAACGAGCCTTCGGCGATCACGGTCGGCGCGGCCAACACCTACGGCTCGGACGCGCGCAACGACGACACCATCGCCACCTTCAGCTCGCGCGGTCCGACGCGCAGCTACTCGACGGACGCGAACGGGGTCAAGCATTACGACAACCTGATCAAGCCCGACCTCGTCGCCCCCGGCAACAAGCTGGTTCAAGCAGAAGCCACCGACAACCTGCTCGTGACGAATCACCCGGACCTCGACGCGGGCGTCAGCGAGGCTGACAACCGCCGGATGATGTACATGAGCGGCACCTCGATGGCGACGCCCATCGTGGCGGGCGCCGCTGCCCTGATGCTGCAAGTCAACCCGAAGCTGACGCCGAATATGGTCAAGGCGATCATGACCTACACGGCGCAGCAGCTCAAGGGCTACAACATGCTCCAGCAGGGCGCGGGCGAGTTGAACGTCGAGGGCGCGGTGCGCCTCGCCAAACTCTTCCGCACCGACCTGCTCGCCACCACGCTGCGCGGCGCCCCGCTGCTCTCCGGCGCTCTCTCGGCGCAGCAAACCACTATCGCCGGGTACACGTTCCCCTGGTCGCAGGGCATCATCCTCAACCAGGGCTACGCCAGGGGCGCAGACCTGATGACGAAGTACCAGACGATCTATTCCCTGGGCGTGCTGCTCGGCGACGGCGTGCTGCTCGGCGACGGCGTCCTCATCGGCGACAGGACGATGCTCTCTGACGGCGTCCTGATCGGCGACATCATTACGAAGAGCGATGGTGTGCTCCTCGGCGACGGTATAGCTGTTCTCGGCAACGGCGTCCTCATTGGCGACGGTGTGCTCATCGGCGACGGTGTGCTCATCGGCGACGGTGTGCTCATCGGCGACGGCGTCCTCATCGGCGACGGCGTCCTCATGGGCGACGCCTACCTGCAAGCTCAGACCGCAATGGATGGCGGTGAAGATACGCCTTCTATGGAGTTAGAAATTGACACGGGGGTTGACTGCCTCGCTGTACTGACCGACGGTCAGTAAACCTGTGTCATAACTTCACCCTTACAAAGGCTCCATAGAGAAAAGGAACACCACCATGCCTAGCACCTCGATAGCAAAAAGCTTCATGACGCCAGAGCCCTGGTCTCAGACCCCACAGGCTCTCGTCAACGCCCAGCCGCTCACGCGCGGCGAAGAGCAAGAGGCTCTCGCCTTCCTCGCCGAGCGACCCATCCACACCGTCATCATGTCGAGCTTCATGCATGACAACGGCGTGATCAGTCCCTTAAACCGCGGAACGTTCTACGCCTGCCGCGACGAAGCAGGACGCCTCGAAGGCGTCGCACTCATCGGTCATGCAACCCTGGTCGAAGCCCGCACGGAACGCGCCCTCGCGGCGTTCGTACGGCTCGCGCAAGACTGCGTCGAGACGCACATGATCATGGGCGAGCAGGAGATGATCGAAGACTTCTGGCGCGACTACTCGGAGGCGGGCCAGGAATTCCGACTCGCCTGCCGCGAGCTGCTCTTTGAGTTGCGCTGCCCCGTATCGGTGGAAGAGCCGGTCGAGGGCTTGCGGCTCGCGACCGAGGACGATCTCGATCTCGTCCTGCCCGTGCAGGACGAGCTGGCGCGCGCCGAGAGCGGTGTCAGCCCGTTGGAGATCGACCCGGAAGGCTTCCGCCGCCGCACCGCGCGCCGCATCGCACAGGGTCGCACCTGGGTGGTCGTCAGCGACGGGCAGCTCGTCTTCAAAGCCGAAGTTCAGTCTGAGACGCCGGAGGTGATTTATCTCGAAGGCATCTACGTGGACGGCTCATCGCGGCGGCAGGGCTTAGGCTCGCGTTGCCTCTCGCAGCTCTGTCGGCAACTCCTCACGCGCGTCCCGGTGATCTGCCTGCTCGTCAACGAGCAGAACCGCAACGCCCACGCGCTCTACGGCAAAATCGGTTTCCGCTTCAGTTCGGTGTACGACACCATCTTCCTCGAGAAGCGGGCGAACTGAACTCCCCACGCGCGACAAGTTCACGCGTAACAGACGTGGGG
>JBJMGS010000391.1:0-7166 GCA_045807785.1 Pyrinomonadaceae bacterium | reverse complement strand
CAAGCTTGTCGCTGACTTGCCGCAGGCGCGTGTCTTTCAGCGAAAGTTTGACGCTCATGTGAACCAGTGGAGTTTCGGGCTGAAAGAGACCGGCATCCAATCCGATTGGGTGCTGGCGCTCGATGCAGACTATGTGCTCACGACCGAACTGGTCGAAGAGTTAAAGACGCTCAAGCCAGAGCCGGGTACCTGCGGATACCGTGCGCGGTTTATTTATTGCATCAACGGTAAGCCGCTGAAAGGCTCAGCCTACCCACCTGTGACTGTGCTCTATCGCCGCGACAGCGCCGAATATGTTCAGGATGGGCACACGCAGCGTATTGAGGTGAAAGGCGATGTGAAAGATTTAAACTCGCCCATCCTGCACGACGACCGGAAGTCGCTCACACACTGGGTACGTTCGCAGAGCCGTTACACGAAACTCGAAGCGGAGAAACTCGGTAGGGCTACGTTCGGTCAACTGAGCTGGTCTGATCGAGTTCGGAAGGCAAGGCTGTTCGCGCCCTTTCTCATGTTTCTGTATTGCCTGTTCGTCAAAGGCGTAATTCTCAACGGTCGCGCCGGCATCTACTACGCGTTTCAGCGGACGTTCGCCGAATTCATGCTCTCGCTTTACCTCTTCGAGAACGACCTGAACAGGGAGCAACCGCAGAGGGGCGCAGAGCAGGTGCGGGACAAGGCTGTAGACAGCAATTCATAGTGTTGTTAGAGCATAAAAAACGGGTCGGAGAGATTACTCCCTCCGACCCGTCCGGTTTGTGGTTGATGAGCGTGAGTCAGGGAGCAATTTTCGCGACGGGGTTGCTCTAGGGGTTCTGCCCGTTGGGTCCGACGGCGGCGATGCGGAACCAGTATTTCGTGCCGCTGGTAAGACCTTCGGTGGCCGTCTGCGAGCGGAGTTAACTTGGGCGAGTCGGGATTGTTACCAGGCAGGGAGATTTAACTTTGTACATTTTAGGGATTAACGCCTACCACGGCGACGCCGCCATCGTGACACGCTTGGCTACCCTACGCGTGCTGCTTGCGCGGCTGAATGGAATTCCCAACAGCTTCTAAGCACATGACTGCAACCTTTTCCGACCTCATAGTCACTTTATACGGAGGAGCGATTGTCCGAGATTAGGTATCGTCCGTCGATAGACGGAATGCGGGCTATTGCTGTCGTCTCGGTTCTTTTGTTCCACTTGCACGGGGGGCTACTTTCGGGTGGCTTCGTGGGCGTTGATATTTTCTTCGTCATCTCCGGCTACTTGATTACTACAATCGTTTATGCGGAGTGTCGGGCTGGCGACTTCAGTTTCCTGCGCTTCTACCAGCGTCGCGTGGCGCGCATCTTCCCCGTCTTTTTCCTTGTTTCCCTGTCTATTTTAATTGTCGCATCCGTGCTCTATACCCAGCAGGATTTCGCGTCTGCCGGGGCGCTGTCAGCCGCGTCGGCACTCTCCGCCGCTAACTTGAAGCTCATGGTTCAGGGGAACTACTTCGCAGTCTCGCTGGATGCGCAACCTTTCCTTCACTACTGGTCGCTGTCATTAGAAGAGCAGTTCTACTTATTCCTGCCAATGGTCATCTTCGCGGCGCAAAAACTAAGATTATCGCGGGAGTGGTTGATGGTTGCTTTGGGCGCAGTTGCCCTGTCGAGCCTCGCGGCGTGCATTATTCTTACTAGATCAAATCCGACATGGGCGTTCTATCTGCTTCCCACAAGGGTATGGGAACTGCTAGCGGGCTCACTCCTCGCCTTAGAATCAACCCGCGGGCGCGAAACCCGAGACGGGAGTCTGTACGGTGCGCTTAGTCTCACCGGTCTTGTCTGTGTTTTAGCCGCAGTTGTGTTGATACACGAAGGAGACACTTTCCCAGGGTACGTTGCGGCAGTACCCGTCATGGGCACCGCTTTACTCATCGGACGTAGCCACCACCCGCGGCAACTGACCGAGCGGTTGCTGTCATTCCCGGGCATGGTCTCCGTTGGCAAGGCGTCGTACTCGCTCTACTTGTGGCACTGGCCCGTATACTGTTTCATAGACTACTCTTTGTACTCTCACCGGAATATCGTGCGGGCGCTATTGAAGATTGGAATCACTGCCATCCTTGCTGCGTCGTCCTACCTCAAGTTTGAAAAGCCATCCCGTCGCTACTTGAATCAGCCCTCCAGAAGGGTGATCGTTTTCACGGGATTCACCGTCCTTGCTTGTTTCTTGGTGGCTACCGGGCTCTCCATTAGATCGTCAAACTATATAGATGCCTCAGTTGCCAGCGTCGGGGATGGGGGTATCGTTTTTAACCCTTCCATCGCTCAGCCTGTTGTTGTTCTGATGGGGGATAGTAACGCCTCCATGTACGGTAGGGTAATGAAAGATATCGCGAGAGAGACGAACCTTCGAGTCCACGTGATCAGCGTCGCGGCGGGAGACCCGTTCCCAGACACGGAATTGTACCGCAAGTCGTTGCAATTCCTCGCGCGCGCGAAACCCACGATTACAGTATTTGTCGCAGCGTGGGAGCAAAAGATCGGTTCTGATCACGAGAAGCTGAAAACTGCTCTTTCAGAGATGTTGAGCCATACGAAGTACGTCATACTCATCACACAGCCCCCAATTCTTCCCGAAAGCGCGACCAGAGAAGCGATCCGACAGGAAGGCCTTCGACCCATATTTGAGGGGACAGAGGAATCTTCTTCACGTAAAGCGACGAATGCCTTCCTTCTTTCGCTGGAGAACGACAGGGTACACATACTCAACGTAGAATCGCTTTTCATGCAAAGCGAGGGCGAGATCAGATTCGTTGATAGTCGCGGCGGGCAGTTGTATCAAGACACAGGGCATCTGTCCGGACTCGGTGCAAGGCTGGTGGGCGCACTACTGACACCGGAGATATATAAGTTGGCGCAACAGAAAGAAGGCGAGAACCTTTCCACTTCACAACCGGGAAGTCCGATCAAATAATTGCCATGCTTCATTCAGTCAGTAACCAAGAACATGGGAGCGTGCCGCCCCCGTTGGTGTCTTCCCCACGTGTTTATCATTAAATCCATGAAGATATTGGCTGCGATCCTTGGATTCAGGTAAAAGCATTGGCTCTTAATCGACACATACTTGATTATAAGTGGGTGGTTAGCCGTCTGCTTTTGCAAATCCGGTATGACCAGACAGGGAGATTTAACTGTGTACATTTTAGGGATTAACGCCTACCACGGCGACGCCGCCGCCGCCCTCGTCAGCGACGGGAAGCTCGTCGCCGCCGTCGAAGAGGAACGCTTCAACCGCTGCAAGCACTGCGCGGGCTTTCCCACAGAGGCGGTCAAGTATTGTCTGGCCGTCGCGGGGATTTCTATCGAAGAGGTCGAGCACATCGGCATCTCGCGCGACCCTTCGGCGCACCTGCACAAGAAGGTGCTCTTCACGGCGCAGCGCGCGGCGAAGCAGCTCGGCGGCGCGGGGCGCGCAAATTCAGGAGAAGGCAAGCAGGGGCGCGGCATCTTCGGTCAGGTCGCGGACCGACTCTCCAACTCGGCGAAGGTGCGCGACCTGCGGGACGATCTGGCGAAGGCGTTAGGCGTGCAGCGCACGGCGCTCCGGGCGAAGTTTCATAACGTCGAGCACCACCGCGCGCACCTCGCCAGCTCTTTCTACGTCTCGCCGTTCGAGCGCGCCGCCTTGCTCTCTATCGACGGCTTCGGCGACTTCATCTCGACGATGTGGGGTGTCGGAGGAGGCAACGACATCGAAGTCCTGGGGCAGGTCGAGTACCCGCACTCGACCGGCATCGTCTATACGGCGACCACGCAGTTCCTCGGCTTCCCGCACTACGGCGACGAGGGCAAGGTGATGGGGCTCGCGCCCTACGGCACGCCCCGCTACATGAAAGAGTTTCGCGAGATCATCAAAACGGACGAGGGCGGAAGATTCAAACTCAACCTCGACTATTTCCGCCACCACGCCGAGGGCGTCGAGATGAGCTGGGACGAGGGCTCGCCCACCATCGGTCGCATCTACTCGGACGAGTTCGCGCGCGCCTTCGGCCCCGCTCGGGAAAAGGGTGCGCCGCTCACTGATCGCGAGCGCGACATCGCCGCGAGTCTCCAGCAGCGACTCGAAGAGGTCGCCTTCCATCTGCTCACACACCTGCACGAGCGCACGGGCCTGACCGATCTCGGCTTGTCCGGCGGCGTCGCCTACAACTCTGTGATGAACGGGAAGATTCTGCTGAACACGCCGTTCAAGCGCGTCTATGTGCAGCCCGCCGCGGGCGACAGCGGCACGGCGCTCGGCGTCTGCTACCAGATTTACAACGGCATACTTAAACAGCCGCGAGCCTTCGTCATGGAAGGCGCGTACACCGGCCCCGAGTTCACGGATGAAGAGATTCGCGCGGAACTCGAAAGAAGCGGACTGAGTTACGAGACATACTCCGACAGGGAAGTGACGCGGCGCGCGGCGCAGGACATCGCCGACGGCGCCGTGATGGGATGGTTTCAGGGGCGCATGGAGTTCGGACCGCGCGCTTTGGGTAACCGCTCCATCGTGGTTGACCCGCGCCGCGCCGACATGAAGGAGATTCTGAACGAGCGCATCAAGAAGCGCGAGCCCTTCCGCCCCTTCGCGCCCTCGATCTTAGAAGAGCGCGTCGGCGACTACTTCGAGCAGACGCACCCGGCGCGCACGATGCTCATGGTCTATCAGGTCAGGGAAGAGCGCCGCGCCGAAATCCCGGCGGTCACGCACGTGGACGGATCGGGGCGTTTACAGACCGTCACGCGCGACGTCAACGAACGCTACTACCAGCTCATCTCCGACTTCGGCGAACTGACGGGGACGCCCGTCGTCCTCAACACCTCCTTCAACGAGAACGAGCCGGTGGTCTGCACCCCGCGCCATGCCATCGACTGCTTTTTGAAGACCCGCATGGACGTGCTCTACCTGGGCAACCACGCCGTGCGCCGCACAGCCCCGGCTAGTCAGAGCTAGCGGCAACTACAATAGCTAGTGGCGAAGGCGGACTGGTGTTAATGTGGGTTAACCTGTGACGGCTTGCGATCAGGAGTTGATTCGATATGAGTTTACCGCGCGCTTACGAGTCGTACTCACACGTGGAATATCTCGCGCTGGAACGAGAAGCCGAAGAGCGGCACGAGTACCTCGACGGAGCGATTTATGCGATGGCGGGCGAAAGCGCGGAGCACGGCGCCATCTGCACGAATATCGGCGGGCAGCTTTACAGCCAACTCCGGGGGAGAGATTGCCAGGCATTCGTCAAGGATATGAAAGTCCGCAGCGGTCCCGCCCCGCGGCGAGGGCGCGCGCCGAAGGGTTTATATTCTTACCCCGATCTCCTGGTCGTCTGCGGCGAGCTGAAGTTTCACGACGAGCGGCGCGACGTGCTCCTGAACCCGACCGTCATCATCGAAGTCCTCTCGCCCTCGACCGAAGCTTTCGACCGCGGCGAGAAGTGGGTGCGCTACCAGACCTGGTTGCCCGAACTCTCGGACTACCTTCTCGTGTCCCAGTCGAAGCCGCAGCTCGATCATTACCATCGCCGGGCGGGCGGCGAGTGGCTCTACACTTTAGTGAACCGGCTCGAAGACGTGCTGCGCCTCGACTCAATCGACTGCTCCCTGCGAGTGTCCGAAGTTTACGACCGCGTCGGCTTCCCGTCCGAAGCCGACGAAGGCGAAGACGTGGACGAAGATTCCGCGGAAGTCTCCGGCTGAGCACGCTTCCAGGAAGCGGATCGGCGGAGCGGCGCCGCCATCAACATCACGTCTCACATCTTAACTCTCTAACAACTTCAAACGATCACGAACGCGCTTCTCCCCAGAATCGCTCTATTGGTCATGGCGTTGAAATTATTTACCCTCCTGCGCCATAACCTAGTGATGGCACTGATGACTGTCGGATGAAAGTCCTGCTCCTTAATCAATGCTTTTACCCCGACGTGGTCTCGACGGCGCAGCACCTGACCGATCTCGCCGTGGGGCTCTCGGAGCGCGGGCACGAGGTGACGGTCGTCTGCGGCAGCCGGGGGTATGACAACCCGGAAGTTAGATTCCCCGCGCGCGAGACTTGGAAGGGAATCGAGATCATTCGCATCCCGACGCTCGGTCTCGGCAAGCGTGCGAAGTGGCGGCGGGCGGCGGACTTCGCGAGCTTCCTCTTCTTCTGCGCGTGCCGTCTCGCCGTGCTCCCGCGCCAGGATGCCACCGTCGCTCTGACTTCGCCCCCGCTCATCTCCTTCTTCGGCGCGCTCTTCGTCAGACTCAAGGGCGGGCGGTTCTACTTCTGGGTGATGGACCTGAACCCTGACGAGGCAATCGCCGCGGGCTGGCTCAAGGAGAGTTCTCTCGCTTCGAAGTTCTTTCAGTTGCTCTTGCACTACAGCCTGCGCCACGCGCGCAAAGTTTTCGTGCTCGACCGGTTCATGAAGAGGCGCGTGCTGGCCAAAGGGATCGCGGAGAATCGAGTCGAAGTCATCGCGCCGTGGTCGCACGACGACGCGATTCGCTACGACGCGGAAGGGCGGCGCGCGTTTCGCGATGAGAACGGTCTGAGCCACAAGTTCGTCGTAATGTATTCGGGCAACCACAGCCCCTGCCACCCGCTCGACACGCTGCTCGCGGCGGCTGATGCGCTTCGCGCACGCGAGGATATCGCCTTCTGCTTCGTCGGCGGCGGGAGCGAGCAACAGAAGGTAAAGCGCTTCGCCGAGGCGAGGGGGATCAGCAACATCGTTTGCCTGCCTTATCAGCCGATGGGCGATCTCTCCGCCTCGCTGTCAGCAGCCGACATGCATGCCGTGGTCATGGGCGACCCGTTCCTGGGCATCGTGCACCCCTGCAAGATCTACAATATACTGGCGCTCGGCACACCGATCCTCTACGTCGGCCCAGCAGAGAGTCACGTGACCGACATCGTCTCCGGGATGTCCGACGGTTACGCCCGATGCGCCCGCCACGGCTCGGGGGACGAAGTGGTCGAACACATTCTCGCCTGCGCCGCATCGCCCCGCAGTCAGTCGTCTGACGCGCTGCGCGCGGCTTCCGACTTCTCCTTGGGAAGACTCCTGCCGCGCATGCTGGAGATCATAGAGTCATCCGGCAGCAAATTCTCACGTGAGTCGTCGGCCGCGGCTGAATCGGGCAATTCCCTTGACCTGGCCCGGCCCCT
>JBJMGS010000390.1:0-18313 GCA_045807785.1 Pyrinomonadaceae bacterium | reverse complement strand
GAAGAGCGCCGAGGCGAAGACGACGCCCCACTTCCACAGCAAGGTGCGCGTCGCCTGCTCTTCGCGCGCGGCGTGCGCTGCGGCGGGCGCGGCAGAAACGTCTGACGGCGCGGGGGGCTGGCTCTCACTCATTGTTGCAACAAGACGAACGGGCGCGGGTGTGGATTTGACGACAGAAGCGTGGCTAACGCGGCGAGGATGCTAACACGGCGCGCGCCGCAAATCATCAGCATTCATCGGACGGAAGAATATGAACCTTGCGATCAAGTTGAGCCTCGCGGCATCGGGCGCGTTCCTGCTCGTGGGGATGCTGCTCGGCGTCGTCAAATACCGCCGCATCTTGGAGAGCCCCGCGCACCGCGCGCCCGTCTATATCGACATCGCGCACCGCGCCTCGTTCCTCTACAGCTTCGCCGCCCTCGTCATCGCGAAACTCTCGGAGTACAGCCCTTACTCGCCCACGGTGCAACTCTGCGCGGCGGGCGTGCCGCTCCTGTTTTTCGCGCTGACGATTGTAGGCTACTCGACGCACGGCTTCCGCGACGATACCGAGAACATGTTCGCCGAGCGCAACTTCATCACGACGTATTTCATGTACGCCCTCATCGCGGGCGAGATCGGCGGCATGTGCCTCGTCCTCTGGGGCTTCGTCTCGACGCAGTTACTCTGAACAACTGAGAGCTAACAGCTAATCGCTAACAGCTCCCATGCAACACATCGTCTTTCTCGAACGCAACACCGTGGACGCAGACGTGCGGCGTCCCGCGTTCGCGCATGAGTGGCGCGAGTACGGGGAATCGACGCAAGCGCAGGCGGTTGAGCGGCTGCAAGGCGCGACCGTCGCGATCATGAATAAGATCGGACTGTGGGAGCAGGAGCTCGCGCAACTGCCCGACCTCAAATTGATCGCCGTCGCCGCGACGGGCACCGACCGGATCGATCTCGACGCGTGCGCGCGGCGCGCCGTCGCGGTCGTGAACGTGCGCGGGTACGCCGCCGTCTCGGTCTCCGAGCACGTCCTGATGCTCATGCTCGCGCTGCGGCGCAACCTCTCCGGCTACCGCGAGGACGTGCGCGCGGGGCTGTGGCAGCAGAGCAAACAGTTCTGCCTGCGCACGCGAGAGATTCACGATCTGCGCGCCGGTGTGTGCGGTGTGGTCGGCTACGGCGCGTTGGGGCGCGCGACGGCTGAGCTGGCACGCGCGTTCGGAATGCGCGTGCTCGTCGCCGAGCACAGGGGCGCGCGCGAGGTGCGCGAGGGGCGCACACCGTTCGCGGAGGTCTTGCGCGAGAGCGACGTCGTGACGCTGCACGCGCCGCTCAATGAGGAGACGCACCACCTGATCGGCGCGGCGGAGTTGGAGTTGATGAAGCCGTCGGCGCTCATCATCAACACCGGGCGCGGGCTGCTCGTGGACGAAGCGGCTCTCGCAGAGGCTCTGCGTGAAGGGAGAATTGCGGGCGCAGGGATAGACGTGCTGAGTGTCGAGCCGCCACGCGAAGGCAGTCCGCTGCTCGACTTAGACCTGCCGAACTTGATCGTCACGCCGCACGTCGCGTGGGCCAGCCGCGAGGCGATGCAGACGCTCGCCGATCAACTCATCGACAACATCGAGGCATTCTTCAGAGGCGAGCCGGTGAATCTCATGACAAGCAAACAGTGACGAGTGACGAGCAAGTCAGCGAAGGACTTGCTTGTCACTCGTCACTTGTCACTCGTCACTGATTTTCCGCCGTGTAGAGTCTGAGGATTTCCT
The DNA here is from genome assembly GCA_045807785.1 of Pyrinomonadaceae bacterium. Classification (GTDB taxonomy): domain Bacteria; phylum Acidobacteriota; class Blastocatellia; order Pyrinomonadales; family Pyrinomonadaceae; genus JAIVGV01. The sequence continues at coordinate 16,556 of JBJMGS010000390.1, read as the reverse complement.
GTCCCTGTCGGGAGCGGGGGTCGATGGTGCGCAGGTGCTTGCGCCCCTGCATCTCCCAGATCGCCGAGACCTCGCCGTCCTTCTCGACGGCGTGGTAGGTGATCTCTTCGGTGCTGGCCTGCTCGGTCGGGGCGTTCTCGGTCGCCTCTGCGGTGCCGGTGCCTTCGGCGTCCGCCGGCGCGCCGCCCGCGATCGCGGTTTCGTTCTCTGCCATAACTATCCTCTCGCTTAGAATTTTTAAGTTTTGGTGTGAGCCGATTGTGTCACAGCCGCGCCGCGTGTGTCCATTGAAGAACAAGGATGAAGGATGAAGGATGAAGGATGAAAGAGCGACTGCTCAAGTTGAATCGTCACGCTTTCAACCTTCATCCTTCATCCTTACTTCCCCCGCGGATCAATCAGCGCCTTGACGACCGCGCCCGAAGCGACGGCTGAGAGTGCTTCGCCGGCGCGCGCGAGGCCGTAGCGTTCGAGCCGCAGGTGCGACCAAGGGGCGGAGCGCGCGTCGTCCGCCATCACTTGCGCGCCGCGGTAGAAGTGCGAGAAGTCCGAGCCCCAGCAGCCGCGCACGTCCAGATGCTTCTTGTTCAAATCGAGGTGCGGGTTGAACGCCACTTCGCCGTGATCCGTGTACTGCCCGACGACGACGACCGTGCCGGCGTCGCGCGCGTAGCGCATCGCCTCGACAACCGCGCCGGGCGCGCCCGTCGCCTCGATGACGACGTCAGCCCCGCGCCCGGAAGTTTGTGCGAGCACCCACGCGGCGCGCTCCTCAGTCGAGTGAGTTTCGATGTTCAGCACGGCCTGTGCGCCGACCGCGCGCGCCGCCGCGAGCCGAGCTTCCGGCGCGCCCGTCAAGAGAACTTTCAGTGCGCCGCGCATCTGCGCGAAGATGACCGACGAGAGCCCGACGGGGCCTGAGCCGAGGACGAGCACGGTCGCGCCGAGTTGGATGTCGGCGCGCTCGACGGCGTGGAGCGCGGTCGGCAGCGAGCAGCCGCCCGCCATGAAACGTTCGTCGTCAACGCCGTCGAGGCGGATGAGGCGCGTGCCGGGCTTGAGATAAATCTTCTCGGCCCAGCCGCCGCACAAGCCGTCGGCGAGCCCGTAGGTGATGCCGTAGACCTTGCGCGCCGGGCAGCGCGTCGTCGCCTTCGCGACGAGACACTGCCAGCAGGCGTTGCACGTATGGTGTACGTCGAGGAACGTCACGCGGTCGCCCTCTCTGAACGCGCGACCGTCCACGTCGAGCATCTCGCCACGAATCTTTTCGAGTCTTCCCGTCGAGACGTGACCCGGAACGAGCGGATACGGCACGCCCGCCAGCCGCCCCTGCTGCAAATGCACGTCCGTCCCGCACACCTCGCTCAACTCGACCGCGAGCAGTGCCGAGTCATGTTCCAACTCAGGCTCTTCAACCTCGCGCAGTTCAACGTCAGCGCGTGGTTCGGGGATCACTGCGACAAGAACTTTGCTCATTATTTATCCGCGCTTCCTTCTCTTCCTGCGGAGAATGACGCCGTCCGGGAAATAGTGCTCGCCTTCCGACTTGACGATCTTCCAATACAGCCCACCGCCGCTCAGGGTGATTGAGACCGTCACCTTGCCGCCGAATCCACTTTGCAGTTCGGCGCGCGCCGTGGAGCCGCGTATCGTGCGGTCGAAATCGGTGTCCTCGATTCTAGCGAGATAGCGTGCCGCGGCGTTACACGTACCTCGAAGCCTATTACCCCTCTGTTTCAAGCTCAGAGTTAGGATTGTGACGGGCACGTCCTTAATGCTCATCCCTTTATAAGCAGGAGGCAGTTCATCTCTACTCTTCGCGTAAAACGCCCACTCCCAATCGCCATGAAAGTCCTTCGTCACTCCGCCGCTTTTCGGGGGCACACGCTGAGACAGCGCGCTCTGCGACGTGAAGACGAGAGCGACGATAGCCAGAAGTATCAGGGGGCGGAAATCACTTAGCCGGAGGTTCATAGTCTTTGTCAGGAGTCGGACTTGCGATGTGCGCGCGGGCGGCTATGTCTTCCGCAGGCACCACGTCGCCATCGAGCGTTGGTTGAGCACGACGACGCTCTTGAGTGGTTCGAGTAGTTCCGCGCCGAGCGAGGCGGCGGTCGCCCGCAGCAACGGCTCATCGACGAGGAAGCGGTCGCTGCCGTCGGGCAGATGATAACGCCTCCCCGACAGTCGTTCTATCTGTCCCTCGACGCCGACGGTCGAAGCGAGGCGCGCGAAGAAGATGCCGCCGGGCTTCAACACGCGCCACATCTCACGCATCATGCCCTGCCAGTGTTCCTCTTCGCGCGCGAAGTGCAGGACGGCGCTGCTGATGACGGCGTCGAAAGTGTCGTCAGCGAAAGACATCTGCTCGACCGCCTCCGCGCGGAAGTTCGTGGCGGGCAGGCGCGGGGCGAGCGCGGCGGCGAGCGCGCGCACCTGCGCGATTGCCTCGGCGGACTGATCGACGCCGCAGACTTCGTAGCCCTCCCGCAGGAAATAGACGAGGTTGCGACCCCCGCCGCAGCCCGCGTCGAGCACGCGCATCCGCGGCGTGAAGCGACCCTTCAGGAGTTGATCGAACAGATAGATGTCGATGCCGCCGAACCACTCTTGCAGGTCGAGGTGTGCGGTCATCGCAATTTAACCCGTTTCTCCGACGACTTCGCGGGGCGGCGCGGGCGCTGCTTCGCCGAGACGGATTTGATGACGAGGCGGCGAGGGCTCTTCGTGTCGAACGGCTCGTCGGCGCGTTTGAGCGCGTGCGAGATAAGTGCGCGCACGGCGGGCTTGTCCAGGTCGGTCGCGTCTTCGAGGGTGATGCTGCGCACCATTTTACCGTCGCCCTTGAGCAGCCCGCGCGGGTCGGGCAGGCGCGCGCCGCTCAGGAAAAACAGGTTGACCCAGCGCGGGTAGAGGGCGATTGAGAGGACAGCGTCCGAGGTGCGCTCTGTCGGGGAGAAGCCGACGGCGAGCGCGTTGTAGTTGTCATAAACCAACTCGAAGCCGCCGGGCACGAGAGCGCGCAGCTTGACGAGCGACGCGCGCGCCACCGCGCCAACCTCCGGCGCATATTTGTCGATGAAACCTTCGAGCCGTGCTTCGGGAGATTGTTCTTTCATGGCTTGCGTGAGGCGCGGTCGGCTCAGGCGTAGGCGACAGCGCACGATCAACGAAGTTCCCTACGTCCCGACCGGGCGCAGCGCGAGGGCGATCTCGACGGCGCGGTGTGGGCTGACGACGCCCCAGCCCTGCCGGTCGATCTCGATGTCGGGCAGGCGCTCCGACGTGTCGATGAGGATGCGCTTGATCTGCTGCGGCGAGAGCTTCGGGTTGGCTTCGAGCATACAGGCGGCGATGGACGAGACGATGGGCGCGGCGAACGACGTGCCGTCCACATACTTGTAGTGCTCGGAGATGACGTCCGCCTCGTGCAGCTTGATCGAGATGAGGTGGCGCAGCAGCGGGACGGGCAGATCGAGCGAGCCCGCGAGGTCTGTGTCGGTCTCCGCGTGCGCCCCGATCATGGGGATGATCTCTGCGTCCGGCGCGCGGTCGAGCTTGGCGTAGAGTTCCGCCTCGGCAGCGGTCGGCGTATGCGGCAGGATCGGCGCGGCGATCCAGATGCCCGGCGCGATCAGCTCCGGCTTCTGCAAGCCGTCAACCGTCGGCCCGTAAGACGAGCGGTACATGCCGCGGCGCGCGCGATCCAGAGAGTTCTGATCGTCGAGCCCGCCGACGGCAATCGAAGAGGGCGACGACGCGGGCGGCAAGACCGGGTGCCCCGGCGCCATCCCGGCGTTGCCGACCGCGCAGACGACCGTCAGACCTTCACGCACGGCGCGCTCGACCGTCTGCGAGAGCTTGTTGTGCAGGTAAGACTGCTGCTGGTCGCCGCCCGCCGAGATGTTGACGACGCGAATCTGGTACTCGTCCTTGTGCGCGAGCACCCACTCCAAACCTTCCCTGATGTTCGCCTCGGTGATGCGCCCCGTTTTGGCGAGCTTCACCAGCACGACGTTTGCTTCGGGCGCGATGCCGCGGTAGAAGCCGTTCGAGAGCGAGCCGTTCCCGGCGGCGACGACCGAAGTCATCATGCCGTGCCAGCTCGCCACGTCGGTCGTCTCCAGCGTCGAAGGATCGTCTTTGACGATGCTGTGGTAGGCGAGGATGCGGTTCGCGGGCGTCGTCAGATCGGGGTGCGCGTAGAAACCCGAATCGAGGAAGGCGATGGTCACGCCGCGCCCCGTGAAGCGTTCGTCGGCGCCGAGGCGCAGGGGCGTGGAGAGCACGCGCCCGCCCTGCTCGAAGATCGCCGCGTCGGCGTGCAGTTGCACCTGCGCGCGGCGGAACAGTTCGAGGCAGCGCGGGCACACTTCCGCGACGACGCGACCGGACGGCGCGTTCGCCGCAGTGATCGCCTGCAACTCTTCGTCGAGCGTGGCGAGCGCGACGAGCCCTTCCTGCGCCCCGCGCCCGCACACGGGGCAGGCTCGCGCCGCGCCCGCCAACAGTTCCTTCGGCTCCAGAGAGATCGTTTCCGACACCGTTCAACCACCTTGCATGAAAGTTTGGATAAGGCGAGAACGATAGCACAGCGGGCGCGGGATGTCGGAGCGCGGCGGCGGAAAAATTTGGCTGCGCCTCGAACCCCCGGCGCGACGTTAGAAAGTATTAATAGAGGCTGCGGAATCCTGCACAACCGGGCGTCCGCGTCCTTCGACCCGCACGCCGTGGCAGATGTGTGTGTGAATATATACTTGCCGAGAATGAGAGCGACGCAATATAAATGTGTGATGCGTGTCTTGCTGTGTAAGAGTCACTTTGCCGGTCCCGTAAGCGGGTCTGATGAGACGCTCGTCGCCTACGCCACACATCTCCACCGGGGTGGATACAGTATCGCCATCGTCCTCCTCTACCCGCCCGCACACGACGACCGCTACTACGTCCGTCTCAGGCAGACGGGGGTGGAAGTCGTGACCATCGCTTCGTCCCGCAGAGCGCAACTCGTGCTCGGGTGGCTGAGAGCAGCGGCGGCGCGCTTATCGCGGACGTTCCGCGTGCCCGCGTCGCTGGGGCGTTGGAGCCGCGTCGCCTGGCACACGGTGGTGCGGCGGTTCGCCGCCTCTTACCAGAAAAAATGCGACAAGTATTTCCAGGGCACTTCCGCCGACCTGATGCACGTGCTGACCCCCGACCCCGGCGCGGAGCTGTTGATCCGCGCGGGAGCCGCGGCGGGCATCCCTGTGCTGTATCAGGAACTGGGGACGCCCAACCCCATGCCCGAGTTGGAGCCGCACTACGAGAGGTTCCTCAAGGTGTTCCCACTTTGTGATGAGGTCGCGGCGCTCTCGCCGCTGCTGGCGCGGCAGTGGGAGGAGAAAGTTCAAGACGCTCAAGCCGTCTCCGTGCTCCCCCTGCTCGTCGAAGACGGAGACACGCGGCGCGCAGAATCCGCACGCCACCCTGGCGGGTGCTGCGTCGGTTTCGCCGCCCGACTCGAAAGGGGCAAAGGGCCACTCGTGCTGCTTGACGCATTCGCACAGGTCAGGCAACAGGTGCCCGACATCACGCTCAGACTCGCCGGCACGGGGCGGCAGGAAGAGGCGGTCAGGGCGCGCGCCGCCTCGCTCGGCGTGAGCGCCGCCTGCGACTTTCGCGGCGCTTACACCGATGCCGAAGGCAAGGGCGCCTTCATGCGTGGCCTGGACGTGTTCGTCCTGCCGTCGCTCGCCGAAGGGACGCCGAACAGCGTCATCGAAGCGATGGCGCACGGGCTCCCCATCGTGGCTTCCGCCGTGGGCGGGATTCCCGATTTGATCACGCCGGAGACGGGCATCCTCGTCCCTCCCGGCGACGCGCCGGCGCTAGCCGCCGCCATCCTCTCACTCGCCTCAGACCCGGAGGCGCGCGCCCGCATGGGTCTCGCCGCGCGCGCGCGATATGAAGCCCTCTTCTCGCCGCGCAGCGTTCTGCCGGTGCTGGTCAACACCTACCGGCGCGTCGCGAGCAAGGATCGGAGGACTGATCCGGCGCAACGCGCGCCGCGATTCACGCACCCCTGGCTCGAAGGCGCACGCTCGTAGATGAAAGCTGCCCAACCTGATGCCGCGACCCCGGTGCTCGAAGGCAGGCGAGTTATTTTTGTCTTCGGCAGTCTGGAACTGGGAGGCGCGGAGCGGCAGGGCTTAACGCTGGCCAGACATCTCTCGGAGCGCGAGGGGGCACAGGTCGAAGTGTGGGGGTTTAACCTCTCCGGCCCCGCCGCGGACATCTGTGACCGGCATGGACTCGCGCGGCGCGTGATCCCTTTTTATTTCACGGGCGGCTGGCGTGCGCGCCTGACCGGACTCGCCAAACTTGCCGCGACGATGCGCGCGGCGCGCCCGGATATTCTGCTGCCTTACACCCATACCCCCAACGTCGTCTGCGGATTAATCTGGCGGCTGACGGGCGCGCGCCTGTGCGTGTGGAACCAGAGGGACGCAGGGATCGAGCGCGCAGGCGACCGATGGGAACGCCTCGCCGTGCGGCTGACCCCGCAGTTCATTTCCAACTCACGACCGGGGGCGCGTTTCGTCATCGACGAGCTGAAGGCGCGCGCCGCGAAAGTAGAGATCATCCGCAACGGCGTCGAACCACTCTCGCCGGAACTCGACCGCGCGTCCTGGCGGGCGAAACTTCACGCCGACGAGCGCTGTTTCGTCGCGTGCATGATCGGGAATCTGCACCGCCGCAAGGATCATGAAACCCTGCTCAGGGCCTGGCGCACGGTGACGACTGTGTTAGAGGCGGAAGGACGCCAAGCGCTGCTCGCCCTCGCCGGGAGTTACTACGACACGCACGAGTCTCTGGTCGCACTCGCCGTCTCGCTGGGGATTGACGAGCGCGTCCGTTTCGCGGGTCACGTAAGGGACGTTGCGGGGTTGTTGGGCGCGGCGGACGTGGCCGTCTTCAGCTCGCGCTCCGAAGGGTGCCCCAACGGGGTGCTGGAAAGCATGTGTGCCGGGCTGGCGGTCGCGGGCACCGATGTCGAAGGCATCCGGGAAGTAGTGGGCGACGCTGGGGCGCCATACCTCGCCCCCGCCGGGGACGCTCATGCGCTGGCTCGGATCATCCTGGAGTTGGCACGCGACCCCGCGCTCTGTGCCATGCTCGGCGCGGCGCATCGCCAGCGAGTCGGAGACGAATACAACTCCACGCGGATGTGCGCGGAGACGGTCGCGCTCCTGTCGCATCATGTCGGATAACATACTTATGCCAGCTTCAACTCGGACGAGTAGAGCGAAATTTTTATCCCTGCTGCGCGCGGCGAGCGGGCGCGGATCGGCGGGGCTGAGAGCCGCACGGGCGGAGCGCGGCGAGTTGTCGAAGGCGCGCGGGCGGGTGTAAGTTAAGCGCCAAAGAGTTCCGAAGACGTGCGACGAAGTTCGAGGGGAGAAACATGGCTGAGAAGTCTGCACACAACGAGTCGCAGCCGAGCGTGGCGGGGATTTTCCGCCGCGCGCAGGAGATGCGCCGCGAGAACCCGCAACTCTCGCTCAAGGATTTGAAGTCGAAGATCGTGCGCGAGTTTCGCGGCGGCGCGTTCCCCTCGCTCGAACGCCTGACCATCCCCGAACAGGACGCGCGCGCGCCCGAGGAGGACTGGACGGCGGGACTGCCGCTCGTCCGCCGCGGCATCCAGAACGAAGACTGGGACGACCTGGCGAACGGCATCGCCCTCTCTCTGGAGCAGACCGACAACTACGAGCGCCAGCGCGGTTTCGCCGGCGCGACTGACGAGTGGCACGACCGCTCGGTCGGCATCAGCGAGCCGCTCGCGAAAGGCGTCGGCAAGTGGATGCCGGAAGAGTTGAAGCGGCTGGTGGAGCAGGCGGAGAAGAAGTCGCCCAGTGCTATCGAATAATTGAGGTGGGACATGCCACTAAGATCGAATCTAGTCCTATCTGCTTTGGTTTATGTTTGCTTATTCGTGGCGTTCCTGACATGGGGAGCCTCGCTCAATAACTATCAGCACAGTGGGCGAATCGATTGGTTCAAGGTGTTGATAGGCTTCTTCTTGTTCTTCCTCGCGTGGGTTGCTGGCCACTATTCAAGAAAGCTGCAAGGCAACGTTGAAGTCAAGTGAGGTCTCGATGAGTTTCCTCAACGACTTGATAGGCGATCACGATTACCAGCGCGAGGAGCCGCGGGCGGCTGAGGCGATCGCCGAGGCTGACCCGGAGATCGTCATCAGCCCGGACACGCGGCGCGGGAGACGTCTGCCGCCCGGGCAGACGCGCACCAAGAAGTGGCCCGTGCTCGACGCGCACGGCACGCCGGAGATCGATCTCGCGACGTGGCGTTTCGAGATCAACGGTCTCGTCGAGCGCCCGCTCGCGTGGTCGCTCGACGAGTTCATGCAGTTGCCCGCCGTCAAGGTTTACGCGGACTTCCACTGCGTCACGCGCTGGTCGCGGCTCGACAACGTGTGGGGCGGCGTGGCGACGCGGGAGCTGGCGCGCCTCGTCGGCCTCAAACCGGAGGCGAAGTTCGTCGTCGCCTCGGCTTACGATTTCGGGTGGACGACGAACCTGCCCGTTGAATACTTCCTCGCCGAAGACTCGCTCGTCGCGTGGTCGCACGACGGCGCGCCAATCCCGGCTGAGCACGGCGGCCCTGTCCGCCTCATCGTGCCGCAGCTCTACGCGTGGAAGTCCGCGAAGTGGATCAAGGGCCTGACCTTCCTCGCCGAAGACCGCGCGGGCTTCTGGGAGGAGGGCGGCTACCACATGCGCGGCGTGCCGTGGCAGGGCGGCGACGGCGAGCGCTTCCGCTACGAAGAGTAAGAACTGTCAGTTGTCCGTCGTCCGTCGTCAGTTGTTCAGAGCCTCTGTCAGGCAAGGCGGCGCGTGAGGCACAAGCAACTGACGACGGACAATTGATGACGGACAACTGACGATCTCCCCATGCTCCTCCAACAAGCGACACCGACTCCGCCGCCGTCACTAACGAACATCGCCGCAGAGTTACAGCGGGATTTGCGCGTCGCCGTGCCGCGCGTCTTCGAGGGCGCGCTGGTCTTCCTCATCTTCTGGCTCGTCGCGACAATCGGTCGCCGCCTGATCGCGGTTGCTGCGCCGCGCGTCAGAGCCGACACGAGCGTCGTCCTGCTGCTCTCGCGTCTCTACTATTACGGCGTCCTCATCTTCGGCGCGATCACGGCACTCGGCACGGCGGGGCTCGACGTGCGCGCTCTCGTCGCCGGATTAGGCTTGACCGGCTTCGCACTCGGCTTCGCGCTGAAGGACGTGCTCTCAAACTTTGTCTCCGGCGTGATGCTGCTGGCCTACCGCCCGTTCCACATCGGTGACCTCATTGAGATGGGCGAGTTCGCCGGCACCATCGAGTCCGTCCGCATCCGCGACACGCTCGTGCGCGGCGCGGACGGGCGGCTGATCATCATCCCCAACACGAAGCTCGTCACCGAAGTCGTCATCAATCATGCGGACGCGCGCCGGACAGCCGCCGGTTCGCCGACCGCTCCCTCTCCGATGCCCTTGCCGACGCCCGCGCGGACACGCGCCGCGTCGCGTGCGAAGGGCGAGGACGAGGACGACTCTCAGCCCGCCGCCGCCATCGCGCCGCCTCCGGAAATAGATTCTTAACCCCCGCAAAATTCGCCGCCGGGCGCGGCGCGGACGAAACGAACCCCTTGCCGCCCCGTCGCATCTAAAGGACGCGGAAAATTCAGCGCCGGTGCGCGGCGGTATCGTCGGGGCGCGGGCGGCGGCTGCAAACGGTCACCCCTCTCGCCTCATTTCGCCTGTAAGACGAAATCCCTTCACCTCCCGCCCGTCGTTAAAATTTTTGCGACAATTTTGCGTCAAGATTTGACGGCAAAACGCCTGCAATCAAACTTAATGACAGAGGTGAAATTTATGACGAACAGAAAATTCTTCGACTCCGCGTGGTCGGGCGGGGGCGCGCTTCGGCGCGGGACACTCGCCCTCGTGCTCGCCGCCTCGGTCGCCGCCTGCACGCGCTCCGGTTTGAGCCAGCAGGTCGCGACTACGAACGCCCCTGCGACTCCCGCCGTGACGGGCATCGCCGTCGCGCCGGGTGCCGCGACCTCTTACGCCGACGTGGTCGCGCGCGTCGCGCCCGCGGTCGTCACCGTGCGCTCCGAGATTCGCGTGCGCGCGCCGCAGCAGCAGCCCTTCATGGACGACCCGTTCTTCCGCCAGTTCTTCGGCGACCGCGCTCCCCGCGAACAGCAGCAAGCGCCGCAGCGCGAGGAGGGGACGGGCTCCGGCGTCATCGTCTCGTCCGACGGCTACATCCTGACGAACCACCACGTCGTTGACGGCGCGCAGCAGATCAAGGTCGAGCTGAATGATCGCCGCGTGCTCGACGCGAAAGTGATCGGCTCGGATCAGCCGAGCGACCTCGCGGTGATTAAGATCGACGCGACGAATTTGCCCGTGCTCCCACTCGGCAACTCCGACGCCGTGCGCGTCGGCGACGTCGTGCTCGCCATCGGCAACCCCTTGAACATCGGCCAGACCGTCACCTCCGGCATCGTCTCCGCCAAGGGGCGCACGACGGGCTTGGGCGACGGCAGCTTCGCCGACTTCATCCAGACCGACGCGGCGATCAACCGCGGCAACTCCGGCGGCGCGCTCGTCGATACGGCGGGCGAACTCGTCGGCATCAACTCGCAAATCCTGTCGCCCACAGGCGGCTCAATCGGCATCGGCTTCGCCATTCCTTCGAACATGGCGAAGGGCGTGATGGATCAGCTCCTCAAGACGGGCAAGGTGCGGCGCGGGCAGCTCGGCGTGATCGTGCAGCCCGTCACTTCCGACATCGCGCAGTCGCTCGACCTGAAAGAGATTCGCGGCGTCATCGTCAGCGCGGTGCAGCCCGGCAGCGCGGCTGAGTCGGCGGGTCTCAAGCAGGGCGACGTGATCACGGGGCTCAACGGCGCGCCCGTCAACGACAACAACGAGCTGCGCAACCGCATCGCTTCGACGCAGCCCGGCATGGACGTTTCGCTCGATGTCCTGCGCGACGGGCGGCAGCAGCAGCTCAAGGCGCGGCTCGGCGAGTACCACGCGCCGAAGGCTGAGGGCGAGAGTGCTGACGCAGACGACAAGGGCGCGGGCGGCGCGTCTTCCGGCAAGCTCGGCATCGCGGTCGAGCCATTGACGCCGGACGTCGCGCGGCAGTTGCAGCTCAAGCCCGGCGAGCAGGGCGTGGTCATCGCCGAGATTGATCCGGCGGGGCCGGCGGCTGACGCAGGGCTCTCGCAGGGCGACGTGATCGAGCAGGTCAACCGCCAGCCCGTCAAGACGCAGGCCGACATCGTGGCGGCGCTCCAGCGCACCGGCACACGCCCCGTCCTGCTGCTCGTCAACCACCGCGGCACGTCGCTCTTCCTGACCGTGCGACCACGCGCGTAAAGGCGGGCGAGACGTTAACCGTCATCGAAAACTTTCGGCGCGGCGGATCATGATCCGCCGCGCCGAAAGTTTGTTGCCGCCCTCGAATCTCGGCGACTCAGGCGGGTCGCGCGACGATGTTGAAGATGACTTTGAGCGTGTCGCGGACGCGCACCGTGCCGTGGAAGGCGGAGGTCGCTTTGACGTTGAAATCCTTGCGGCTGATCGCGAACTCGCCGCACGCGCGCAGATCGTTTCCGGCCAACGTCACGCGCGCCGGAATCTCGACACGGCGCACGACGCCGTGTAGCGCGAGATCGCCCGTGATGCGCGCGCGAAACTCGCCGCCCGCAGGGGTCTCGACGGAAACGCCCGTGCTCTTGAAACTGATCTCCGGGTACTTGTCCGGCTCGATCACGATGTCGTGCAGCTCCTTATTGATGATCGTCTTCTGCTCGGGCGTGAACACGTCGCGCGTCTCGGCGAGCGAGGCGGCGCGGACGCGCATCGTCAGCGAGGCGGGCGAGATCGCGCCCGGCGTCAGCTCGACCTCGCCGCTGAACTCGCCGGGGCGCACGAAATGATCGTGCCCCTTGAAGAAGAGCGTGCCGCCCGCGAAGGCGCGCACCATGAAGTCGCTACGCGCCGGGTCGATCCGAAAACGCGCGACCGGCGCGTGCGTGGCGGCGGGCGCGCCTGACGCGTGCGCGCGCGGCGCGTGCGTCGCCTCGTTGATGCCGGTCGGTCGCGGGGCGGGCAGGGCCAAGAGCGTGAGCAGGGCGAAGACGAGTATCCGCATGATCTCCTCCTTATTCTGTCTTGCCGCGAGGAGCGAATTGCCGGGGGGAATGAAGATGCTTTTACTGCAACTCGCGGGTAAAAGGCAAAAGCCCGCGCACTCCGCGTCGCCCGCCCCAAGGCCCCCGCGCCGCTTTGCGTCAATGTTATACTGAACCCAGTCACGCTCAACGCGAACACTGGCACGGCGAGCGCAGGTTGCGCGGCGCGGGCGGGCGAGTTACACATGACGACGAAGGATTCAACGACCGAGCCAATGAGCGTCGCGACGCGACGCGCGCCTGATAGCGTGCCGAAGGATGCGGCGGCGGTCGTCCTGCTGCGCGAGGGCGTTGACGCGAGCGACCCGCAGGTCTTCTGGGCGCGGCGCGGCGAGAGGATGGCTTTCCTCGGCGGCTTCTACGCCTTCCCCGGCGGGCAGCGCGACGAGGCGGACGCAAAGACCCCGGTCGAATTTAGCGACGACGCGGACGCGCGCGCGATGATCGCCTGCGCGGCGCGCGAGCTGTTCGAGGAGACGGGCGTGCTCGCCGCGCGCGGCGCGGACTCTCTGACGCGGGGACAGCTCGACTCGCTCTACGACGATCTCGCTTCGGGGCGCATGACGTTCGCGCAGCTCTTGGCGCACTACGATCTCCGCCTGGACGCGCGGGATTTCACCTTCGCCGGTCGCTGGGTGACGCCGCCTTTCAGCCCGCGCCGCTTCGACACGCTCTTCTTCGTCGTCCGCTGCCCGCGCAAGCAGGAGCCGCGCGTCAAAACTTCCGAGTTCGACCGGGGCGAATGGACGCGCGCCGGCGAAGCCCTCGCGCGCTGGCAACGCTCGGAAATTCTCGTCGCGCCACCCGTGCTGCACGCGATCAAAACGCTGGCGGGCGGCATGACGGACGATCTGATCGAACGATTTCTCGCCGTCCCGCAGGCGCGTCGCGAACAGGTGCGACGCATCGAGTTCACGCCGGGCTTCATCTGCTTTCCCCTGCGCACGCCGACCAAGCCGCCCGCGACGCACACGAACGCTTACTTCGTCGGCGAACGCGAGTTCGTCGTCATAGACCCCGGCTCGCCCTACGAAGACGAGCGCGCGGCGCTCGCCGCGTGCGCCGATGAAATGATCGCGGAAGGTCGGACGCTCCGTGAGATCGTGTTGACGCATCATCACCCCGACCACGTCGCGGGCACGGAACACCTGCGCGCGCACCTCGGCGGTCACGCGACGGTCGCGGCGCACAGGCTCACCGCGGAGGCTTTGCACGGTTCCGTCCGCGTCGATCGCTTCATCGAAGAAGGGGACGTGATCGAGTTGGCGGGCGAGCCCGCGCTCTCTCTGCGCGCGATGCACACGCCCGGCCACACGCGCGGGCATCTGAGTTTTTACGAAGAGCGCACGCAGACGCTCGTCGTCGGCGACAACATTCTAGGCCTGGGTTCCGTCTTGGTCGATCCGCCCGAAGGCAATATGCGCGACTACCTCGCGTCGCTCGAACGCTACCGCGCTCTGCTGCCAAACGTCCGAGTCCTCTACGGCGGCCACGGCGCGGCGATGGCGAACCCGCGAGCTAAGATTGAGGGCTACATCGCGCACCGGCTTGAGCGTGAGGCGAACATCCTGAACGCCGTGCGCGAAGGCGCGGCGACGCCGCGAGAGATCGTCGAGCGGGTTTACACGGACGTCTCCCCGAAACTCCACGCGATGGCCGAGCGCGCGGTCGTCGCGCATCTGGAAAAACTCGAAGCCGACAAACTCGTCAGCCGCGAGGGTGAAGATCGCTATACGGCGTCGGACGTGAGCGCGTCGGCGAGTTGAAATTGTCAGACGAGAGGCGAAGTGAACCAGAACAAGGAAAGGGAAGCGGAGGGGCGATGAAGAAGGCGAAAACTTTAGGCGAGTTGAAGCGGCACGGCTACCACACGCGCTCGGTCAAGGACGAGATGCGCGCGAACCTGATCGACAAGCTGCGCACGGGCGAGCGCATCTTCCCCGGCATCGTCGGCTACGACGAGACGGTCGTCCCGCAGATCACGAACGCCGTGCTGGCGCGCCACAACCTGATCCTGCTCGGCCTGCGCGGTCAGGCGAAGAGCCGTATCATCCGGCAACTGACGAACCTGTTAGACGAAGAGATTCCCGCCGTCCATGGCTCGGAAGTCAACGACGATCCGCTGCGTCCGATCAGTGCCTACGCCAGGCAGCTCATCGAAGAGCATGGCGACGAGACGCCGATCAACTGGATCGGTCGCGACTCGCGCTTCGTCGAAAAACTCGCCACGCCCGACGTGACCGTCGCCGACATCATCGGCGACGTCGATCCGATCAAAGCCGCGAAGGGCGGGCACCTGTTGAGCGACGAGCTGACGATTCACTACGGGCTGCTGCCCCGCGCCAACCGCGGCATCTTCGCCATCAACGAGCTGCCCGATCTCGCGGGCAAGATTCAGGTCGGGCTCTTCAACATTATGCAGGAGGGCGACGTGCAGATTAAGGGCTACCCCGTGCGTCTGCCCTTAGACGTGATGCTCGTCTTCTCCGCCAACCCGGAAGACTACACGGCGCGCGGCAAGATCATCACGCCCCTGAAGGATCGCATCGGCTCCGAGGTGACGACGCACTACCCGGCGGAGATCAACCTCGGCATAGAGATCACGCGGCAGGAAGCTTGGACGACGCGCGAAGGTCTGGAAGGAAGCTTGCGCGTCCCGGACTTCATCCGCGAGATTGTCGAACAGATCGCTTTCGAGGCGCGCGACGATCAGCGGATCGACAAGCGCTCCGGCGTCTCGCAGCGCCTGCCGATCACGGTCTTGGAGTCGGTTGTCTCGAACGCCGAGCGGCGCGCCCTCTCGACAGGCGAGTACGAAATCGTGCCGCGCATCTCGGACATCTACGCCGCCGCGCCTTCGATGACGGGCAAGATGGAGCTGGAGTACGAGGGCGAGCAAGTGGGCTCCGCCAAGATCGCGAAAGATTTAATCAAGCGCGCCGCCGGGGAAATTTTCGAGGGCTACTTCGTCGGCATAGACTTCTCCGGCGCGGTGCGCTGGTTCGACGAGGGCGGCACACTGCGCCTCGCCGACACCGCGCCCGCCGAGGAGTGCGTCGGGCTCTTGCAGTCAGTGCCCGATCTCATCGACACCGTCCGCATCCCCTTCGAGTTCAAGCCCGCGGACGACGCGCAGCTCGTCTCGGCTTGCGAGTTCGCCCTCGAAGGTCTCTACGCGCAGAACAAGATCAGCCGCAACGAGGAAGGCGGCTACACCGCCGCGACCAAGGCGAAGAAGGATCGCCGCGGCATGATCTATGATGATTTGACTGAGACAGGTCGTTACAGTTAAGCCGATTCGCCAAAGGGCAATGAAATATTTTACGAAAGAGTTATGGGAAGGGCTTAACACTGAGGACGACGCGCTCTTCCGTCAAGCTGATGAGCAGTGGGAGTGCAACCGTGAGGCGTACTTTCGTCAACTCCAGCAGGTTAAGACCAGATTAAGCAAAAGCGCCGCTAGATTTTTCGGCAGCGTAAGCTTACACGACGGGCGTTTGCTTGCCTTCGTTTCCGGCGATCACGTCGGTTATCGCGAGAGCGAGTTAAGCTCCGTCAGCCGTAATAAAGGTCGCCCCGAAGTTCGTATGCACGTGCTCGATTTCGAGCAGCGATGGCTTCACAGCTTGAGCTACGCAAAAGTAAGAAAGGTGTTGTTCGACTTCCCGAGCGATCACCCACTCTTTTATGAAGAAGGTGGACGCATCGCCGACTGGGGCTATGACGAGTTAACTGACGCCGGTGACTCTTATTTGCGACATGAGGTTCTATTCAGTTCTGGCACGACTATCTTGATCGAGTTTCAAAGGTTCTCTTACAAGCGAACACGTGTCGTCGGGAGTAAGGGAACAGTGTTCTAACAGCTCAAGGGGTTTTATGAAATTCATACGCTATTCCAAGTTCAGAGGCTTCGACGTGTCGGGCGTGAGCCTCGGCGATCTGATGGACGCGTTGCAGGACTCGCTGTTGCAGTCGGGCTACGACGATGATTACTACTGGACGCGGCAGCGCCAGCAGCAGGACACGTCCATCGACGCGCTGAGGCAGGCGCTCTTGCAGGCGCTGCTTGAGATGGGTGAGATGAGCGAGCAAGACGTGGAGCAGATGCTCGCGGAGAACAACGGACAGTTCAAGGGCTCGCAACTCGAGGAGTTGCTGAACCAGTTGATCGAGCGGCTGGTCGAGGAAGGCTACCTGAACCTGCGCGAGGAGCAGCGCGAGCAGCAACGGCGGCGGCAGCGCGGGGGCGGGAAAGGGAAGATCGAAGAGCCCTTGCCGCGCGACGTGAAGT
>JBJMGS010000389.1:0-2028 GCA_045807785.1 Pyrinomonadaceae bacterium | reverse complement strand
GGCGCTCGTTCGCGGACAAGGGCGCGCTCGTCGCCGTGAAGTCGTGGCGCGCGGACGCGACCCGGGCCGTCGACAACAAGCAACTCAGGGGCGCCGGCCAACCACTCAAAGAGCTCGTGGCGCGCGTCTCGCCGACGCCGCTTCTGCTGATCGCCACCGGCGGCAGCCTTCCAGTCGAGCTCGGCTTCAACCGCATCTACGCCGAAGCCGCGCGTGAGCCGAGCGAGCTGTGGGAACTCCCCAAGGTCAACCACACGGCCGAAATCCGCGAGCGGCCTAACGAGTACGAACAGCGCGTCGTCGGATTCTTCGACAAGCGGCTGCTCGCGGGCGGCGGTAGACGAAGCGTGCGGCCGTAAGCCGTACCCTTATTGCGCAGCGTCTCGAATCGGAGTGGCTGCGAGGCGCTCCGCCAACTCGCACTCTTCCGGGAGGAGATCTCGGGGCCCGCTCGTGATGAGTTTCCAGCGAGCGTCCTGCCGGAGTGACTCCTCTACCCGCACGCGAACCTCTGTTTCCTCCGAAGGGGGCGAAACGAAAATGACTCTGTAGTTCCAGCGGTCGCCGCCGGGGACAGTTGCATGGTTGTTCGGCCACCGGCACGGCCCCTCGTGCTCCCAGTGACCACAGAGAGCGACGGTCACCGCGGCACCCACGTCCGCCGGCGCGACGCGCTTGCCAACGACTGGTTCCAGTACTGCAGTGTGGACGTAGCAAGACCGCGGGTGAGCTTCCATTCGGCACATCGTGACAGCACCGGACAACGCCGCGCCAGGGGAGGGGCGCGACGCGATGCCGCAGGACGGCGGAGCGGCCGCCGTTCTGTGGAAATGGCTACGGACTCAGCGGCGCCTTGGTCACGAGCGGAGGTACGCGAGGACGGCGAGGACGCGGCGGTGGTCGTCGGGCGACTCGCGGAGGCCGAGCTTGCCGAGGATTTGCCGCACGTGGGCCTCGACGGTGCGGGGTGTCACGACGAGCCGATCTGCGATCGCGGCGTTCGACCGCCCTTCGGCGATCAGCGTGAGCACCTCGCGTTCCCGCTCGGTGAGGTGCGAGAGTGGCTCCTGCCGCCGCGAGCGTGCGAGCAGGCGAGAGACGATCGTGGGGTCGAGCACGCACTCGCCGTCGGCGATCCGGCGCAGGGCGTCGACCAGCACGGCCACGTCGGAAACGCGCTCCTTCAGCAGGTACCCGGTGCGCTCTGGATGCTCCTCGAGTAGCTGCGTTGCGTAGCTCGGCGCGAGGTACTGCGAGAGGACGAGCATGCCCACGTTCGGGTGCCGCGCGCGGATCTCGCGCGCGGCGACCAGGCCTTCGTCTGTCTGCGTCGGCGGCATCCGGATGTCGACGACGGCGACGTCCGGCTCTGTCCCCGCGACCGCGCGCATCAACTCTGGCGCGTCGGTCGCCTCGCCGACGACGTCGACGCCGGCGTCGGCAAGCAGGCGTGCGATCCCCGCCCGCATCAACATGACGTCGTCCGCCAGGACTACGCGCACGGGATCGTCGCCTCGAGGCGTGTCCCGCCGCCGGGCGGGCTCGTGATCGTGAGCCTGCCGCCGAGTGCGCCGACGCGGCCGGCAACGTCTCGCAGGCCGATGCCGCGCGAGGGGTGGGCGCCACCGACGCCGTCGTCTGCGGCTTCGACATGGAGTGCGTCGGAGCGCCGGCACGCGCGGACTGACACGGAGGTGGCGTGGCTGTGCAGCCGCGCGTTGTCGACGGCTTCGCGGATGACGCCGTAGGCGGCAGCCTCTACCGCCGGCGGCGCACACCCGTGGCGAAAGCTCCGCTAACCGGTCGTCGTCGCGTCGGTGCTACCACCAGCACGCGGGAGCGGAACAGTGGTGCCCGCGCCGATGTAGGCGAGGGCAATCACGACGACGATGGCGAGGAGCTCGACCTTCGGCAGCCGCGAAGTTCCGTCGAAGGTCAACTCGAGCCCCGCCGTCCGAAGGACGAAACGTATGCAGAAGTTGCTCGTCGTGACGTTGACCATCGTCGCGGCGTTCACAGTCGTCGTTG
>JBJMGS010000388.1:0-5552 GCA_045807785.1 Pyrinomonadaceae bacterium | reverse complement strand
GCACGCTCGAAGTTTTGCGCGCGCGCATCTCGGACGTGCTCGCGCGCCCGGAACTGGCGCCCGCGCACTTCTCGATCAAGGTCATCTCGCTCGACACGAACGTGCTCGTCTTCGAGCAGGACGCGGGGAAGATGATGTCGCCCGCGTCGAATATGAAGCTCTACACGGTCTCGGCGGCGCTCGACCGTCTGGGCCCAGACTTCCGCTTCGTCACTTCCGTCTATGCCGACGCGAAGCCCGACGAGAAGGGCAGGATCAAAGGCGACCTCCTGATCTACGGTCGCGGCGACCCTTCGTACGCCACGCGCTTCGCCGGAGGCGGCGACTACTTCAAAGGCGTTGACGAACTTGCCGCACGCGTCGTCGCCGCCGGAGTTAAACGAGTTGACGGAAACCTCGTCGGCGACGAGAGCTACTTCACGGGCGCGGGCCTCGGTGCGGGCTGGGAGTGGGACGACTTGCAGTGGGAATACGGCGCGCCCATCTCGGCGCTGACCGTTAACGATAACGCCGTCGATATTTTTGTGAAGCCCGGCGCGGCTGAGGGCGCGGCGGCAATCGTCACGGCGGGCCCCGCGTTCACCGGCTTCCCACTCGTCTTCGGCGGCGCGGCGGACGAGCAGACTCTGAGCCGCGACGCTTCGCCTCTCGCCGTCGTCAACCGCGTCGTGACTGCGGCGCACGGCGCGCGGCGTGAGATCAAAGTCGAGCGGCCACTCGGACAGGCTTACGTCGAAGTGTCTGGCACGATCCCTCTGGGCGACGCGGGCTGGACGGAGAGCATCACGACGCCGCGCCCCGCACTCATGTTCGCCGCCATGCTGCGCGCCGCGCTCCAGCGTCAGGGCGTGGAGATCAGGGGGCGCACGCAGACGCTCGACGCGCGGGCGAGGGAGCGCCTGCGGCTGCCGTTCGACGCGGCGCGGCTCGTCGAGATCGCACGGCGCGAGTCGCCGTCCTTCTCCGAGATCGCGACGCAGACTTTGAAGCCGAGCCAGAACCTCTATACGGAGTTGATCCTGCGCACCCTCGGCAAGCAGTCGCCGCCTCCGTCAGCGGCATCAACCGCAGGGGCGGCATCAACCGTGGCGGCGTCACCAGCCGCCCCGCCGTCGGCGCAAGCCGCGCCGCTGCCCGACAGGCGGACGAGCGCGGAGCTGGGCTCTGCGACGGTGCGACAGTTCCTGCGCGAGGCGGGCGTGCGCGATGTGGATCACCTCTCGCTGGTGGACGGGTCGGGGCTCGCGCGGCAGGATTTGGTCTCGGCTGAGTCAACCGTCGAGTTGCTGACCTACATGAGCCGACACCGCCACGCGCAAATCTTCTACGACGCGCTGCCCATTGCGGGCGTGGATGGCACGCTGCGCGGTCGGATGAAGGGGACGCCCGCCGCGGGGAATCTGCGCGCCAAGACGGGGACGCTCTCGAACGTCTCGTCCGTCTCCGGCTACGTCACGACCGCCGCGGGCGAGCATCTGGTGTTTTCGATGATGGTCAACCACTACACGGACGAGCGCATGCCGCGCACGAACCTGTTGGATCAGATCGGCGTGCTCCTGGCTTCGTTCGCGGGCAGGACGCAGTGAGGGGTTAGGGGGTTGGGGGTTAGGGACTAGGGAAGACACAAACTTTCCCATCTTCTTCCTCCCCAGCCCGACCCCTGACCCCCAGCCCCCAGCCCCCAGCTCCGACCCCGCTCTTATGAAATTCATCAAGGCACACGGCTACGGGAACGACTACCTCATCTTCGAGGCGGGCGAGTTGCGCGGCGTCGAGTCTCTGCACGAGTTCGCGCGGCGCGTGTGCGACCGGCATTTCGGGGCGGGGGCTGACGGCGTGGCCGTCGTCGAGCGTGCGGCGGGCGGGGAGGCGGACTTTCGCGCGCGCATCTTCAACCCGGACGGGAGCGAGGCGGCGATGTCCGGCAACGGCACGCGGTCGGCGGTGGCGGCGCTCTTTTACGAGGGCGCCTGGGCGGAAGAAGAGTTGCGGCTGGCGACCCGTTCGGGCGTGAAAGTCTATCGGCTGCTGGATGCGGAGCGCGCGCGGGGACGCTATCGCTTCGCCGCTGAGATCGGGCGACCGAGGTTTGAGAGCGCGGCTGTGCCGATGCGGACGGACGAGCCGCTTGAGCGCATCGTCAAACACCCGCTGGAAATCGTGCCGGGCGAGACCCTGAACGTGACGGCGCTGGAGATGTGCAACCCGAACTGCTGCCTGTTCGTCTCGGACTTCGAGACGGTGGATTGGCGCAGGCTGGGTCGGCTTATCGAGTCGCACACGCGTTTTCCAGAGCGCACGAACGTGGAGTTCGTCCGCGTCGTCTCGCCGGAACGGATCGAGGTGCGTATCTGGGAGCGCGGCGTCGGCGAGACACTCTCGTCGGGCACGGGGTCGTCCGCCGCGGCGGTCGCCGCTTGCGTCAACGGCCTGACCGGGCGGCGCGTCTCGGTCGAGACGCCCGGCGGCGAGTTGGAAGTCGAGTGGCGCGAGTCGGACGGCGAGGTCGTCCTGACGGGCGAGGCCGAGGTCGTCTATCGCGGCGAGTGGCTGAAGCAAGGCGCAGAGACACGGCGACGCGGCGACGCGGCGAGATGAGAAGTCTTTCGCGACGCGACGAGATGAGAAACTCTTCGCCGCTTCGCCCTGCCGCCCCCTCCCCGCGTCTAGCTTTCCGCCTCGCCCCCGCCCTAGACAAGTTTCACGTTTCTGTGTTAGCTTTCTGACCGTGGCAAGCGGGACTTAACGCTTGCTTTTTCTTTTACTTGGCTCTTTCAGCGTTGGCGCTCCAAGGTGTGAGCCCCAACTCCGACTGACAGTTCCTCTTTGTCGGTCTCCTAGAGCCGGAGGTCGAGTCCCAAAGCGACTCGCGCGCCCGCTGAAAGACAACTCGGAAGGAGAACCGATTGAATGGCTAAATCCCTCTTCGGGGGGGGCGCGGTGTTGACGGGCGCGCTCCTCCTCAGTTCCCTCGCTGTAAACGTCCACCCGTCAGTCGCTGAAAACCTCGCCTCGCTCGACTCAATTCAGCAAACTCAGGAGAAAACTAACCCGGCAGCCACGAGTCTGTCCGGCGAAACTGCCACAAGCGCCGTCGCGAAGATCGCGGCGGAAGCGTCAACAAACCCAGACATCGCGTCCGCCTTAAAGCCGGGCGTGGGCACAACTGCGCCCGCAGTCGCGGCAAATGCCTCGGACGCGACGCCTGCCACTGTGCAAAGCTTCACGGCGACCGCCTACTCGCTCGGCGGTCGCACGGCGAGCGGCGCGACTGTCCGTCGCGGGCTCATCGCGGCGGATCACCGTGTGCTGCCCCTGGGTTCGCGCGTCCGCGTCGAAGCGGGCTCCTACACGGGCGAGTACCTGGTCGCGGATCGCGGCTCGGCGGTGCGTGGGCGCATCATCGACATCTGGGTGCCCTCGTCGCACGAGGCGATGCGCTTTGGTCGCCGCCCCGTCCGCGTGACGGTCTTGAGCTACGGCGCGGCGAGACCCACGGCGTGGGCGCGTGTGCGGAGACGTTAACCGGAAGCGTTTAACCGGAGTGAAAGACCGGACTGAGAGCCACCGTCCTTCTGGGCGGTGGCTTTTTTGTTGCGGCGCCGGTCGGTTTCGGCGGGGCGCGGCGCCGGTACAGTTTTCCGGTCGAACTTCTCTGGTCGAAGTTGCGGGCGTTGGCACGGCGCGGTTAAGATGCGGCAAAGTTCTTCCAACTAGAGTCAGCAGCGGGGCGCCGTCCGTGTGCCGTCGCGGGGCCTGCCCGACGCGGGGCGCGCCGTCCGGGTGTTGAGAATAATGAGCGAAGAGAGAGCAACGGGCGAGGCGGGGCAGCCCGCGCCGCTCGTCGAGGTGTGGCGCGGCACGATTGTCGAATCACGCCACCGTGGGCACGTCGTCGCCACAGATGGTGACGACCATATCGTCGCACGGCTCGGCGAGCCGGAGACGGTCACCTACCTGCGCTCTTCGGGCAAGCCGTTTCAGGCGATCCCGCTCGTCGCCTCCGGCGCGGCTGACCGCTTCGGCTTCACGCCGCAGGAGATCGCCATCGCCTGTGGCTCGCACAGCGGCGAGCCCATCCACGAAGCGACCGTCGCGGGGATGCTTCGTAAGACGGGGCTCGACGAGTCGGCGCTCAAGTGCGGCGCGCACGAGCCGTTCAGCCCGGAGGCGACCGCTGAACTGCGACGACGCGGCGAGAAGCCGCGCGTCCTGCAAAACAACTGCTCCGGCAAGCACGCCGGGATGCTCGCCCTCGCCCTCCACCTCGGCGCGCCGACCGAGACTTACGACGCGCCCGACAACCCGGTGCAGCGGTCGATCCTGCGCGCCGTCGCGCAGTTTTCCGGCGTGGCGGAGTCGGAGATCGTCGAAGGGACGGACGGCTGCGGCGTGCCCGTCTTCGGTCTCTCGATCCGCGCGATGGCGCTGATGTACGCGCGTCTCGTCGCGCCCCCGCCGGAGTTCGACGCAGTGACGCGCACCGCCGCCGCGCGCATCGTCGCCGCGATGACGGGCTCGCCCGAACTGGTCGGCGGCACGCGCGAGCGACTCGACACGGAGATGATGCGCATCGCGCGTGGGAGCATCATCTCAAAGATCGGCGCGGAGGGCGTCTATACGGTCGGCGTGCTGCCGTGCGCAGGTTTCCCGCGCGGGCTGGGTTTGGCGCTGAAGATCGAGGACGGCGAAGACCGGCGCGCCCGCCCGACGGTCGTCATCGAGAGCCTGCGACAACTCGGCGCACTTGATAGCGGCGCGCTCGAAGAGCTTGAGCCCTATTCCAGCTTCGCCGTGCGTAACCACCGCGGCGACCGTGTGGGTGAAGTGCGCACCGCTTTCGAGTTGGAACGAGTGGGCTGACATGAGTGCGCATTGATAAATTCCGCGCCCACATTTCTTCGACGGTCTGATCCTGATAGAGCTCTCTCGTCATTTCATCGCACGATTATGAGTCAGGTGTACACCCGCAGAGTATAAAAAGCGTTCAACTCCGCTCTGTGTGGCTCGTCGCGAGACCGGCTGATGAGTAACGGCGCCTCAACCGCGCCCGCGTATTTTCAGGCTGAAAACTTTTAGCGCGACGAGTGGGTGACCGTGGGCGTGTGTGGCATGGTCGTTGCAAAACATGGAAGTGATTAAAATTGACATAGGGTTAGATAGTGTTATCGGGTCAGGCTCGGAGACGGCAGTGAGTGAAAACTTTGGGGGAGGTTTTCTCTCACTTCTGCAAGCGGCGGCTCTTTCGGGGGAACGGGGTCGCGGCAGGCAATGCGGTCGAAGAGCATGAGTTGCGCGGTTGCTGATTGATTCCACCGGGGCTTTGGGGGAACTCCGGAGGTAGATCAGCAACCCGCACTTTTTTCTGGCTTCGGCGGGCGACACTAGAGAAATGAGGCGGCTGTTCACAATGTGAACAGCCGCCTCATTTCTCTAGTGTCGCCCGCCGAAGCCAGAAAAAAGTGCGGGTTGCTGATCTACCTCCGGAGTTCCCCCAAAGCCCCGGTGGAATCAATCAGCAACCGCGCAACTCATGCTCTTCGACCGCATTG
>JBJMGS010000387.1:0-2796 GCA_045807785.1 Pyrinomonadaceae bacterium | reverse complement strand
CTGACTGAATGCTCACCCTCTTCGACGAGCGAGCAATAGCAACTCACCTCGTCGCCAACGCCAATCGGCCGCAAGAATTGCATCGCTTCGATCCCGACCGTGGCGACACGACCAGCGCTGCGCCGCGCGGCGAAGGTCGCACCCGCCAAATCCATCTGGGAGACGGTCCAGCCTCCGAAGATGTCGCCCGACGGATTGGCGTCGCGCGGCATGGCCACCGTGCGCAGGTGAGGGTGCATGTCGGGCAGCCGATGCGGCTCGTGGCTCATCGTGTTCTCCTTCGGGAAAGCTCGAAGGCCCGAAGCAGGCATTCGGAAGACCCGAGTGTTGGCACGACGGCTGCCAAGCCACGACGGCTGCCAAGCCGACGGCTGCCAGACGCCTGCGACCGCCGCTGAGCTGGGCCGCCAGGCGGGCGCGCGTCGCCCTCCACGAAAGGAACACCAAATCCCATGACCGAGCCGCAGGTTGTTCATCGCTACTGGATCATCGACGAGCACTCGGGGGCGCGGCGGCTGACGTCGGCGCACCTTTCCCCAGACGACGCTGCGCGGCGCCACCCAGGCGCCGAGCTGGAGCCTTCCAGCCGTGAGAGGCGCTGGCCGGCGGCCGGGCCGGCGCCAGTTTCTCCCGGCGTTCAGTCCTCGCGATGACGATCAGTGGTCTTGCGGTCCCGCCTTGTCACCGGCGCGTGACAAGCTCGCGAGCTGCCTGAGAAGCGTGCAGCTTGCGGAGGAAGGAAGCGCGAACGCGGATTGATGCGCGGGGCTACCCAGCCGACGCACGGTGCCTGACATCGGCCCCGTCTGGAGCCGCATCCTGCCGTAGGTCACCGACGACTGCCCTCCGGGAGCGAGGAGGCGGTACCCGCCCGGGATGTGCCGGCGCGGCCGAGCCAGAGCCTTGCGCCCGCTCGCCCAACACTCCCGTACCGCCCGTCCGGAAGCGCCACGCTCTCCGGCCAGAGCGTCGATAACTTTCGCCAGACGGTCGCGTTCAGCAATGGCTCGCTCCCGCAGCCTGCGCGCCCTGTCGAGTGAGTTCTCGGTCACGAGACAGGATGGCAGCGCGCGTGCCCATAGCCGGCGGCTTTCGGGACCTGCGCTGTACCTGCTCGGGCTTTCAGGTGGTACACCGGGCTAGTGCCAGTTGCCGATCCGCAAGTCGTGCGGAGCCGGCTTTCCCTTGCCGGTCTCGACGGATGGAGGAATCCTACGACCCGCAGTACCCGAAGGGCGACAAATTTCTGGAGAGGTTCGGCCCGCGCAACATCATCCGCAGCGTTGCCACCGACATCGACGATCCGAGCGAGGATCCGCGCTGGGGCCGCGTGGGCAAGCAGAAGATCACGGACGCCGGCCCGCTGCCGCCGCGTCCAGGCATGGATCCCGTCGCCAAAGTGAGCATGGAAGACATCGATGCGGATCTGGTCAAGCGCTCGTGCGACTTCATCGACCGCTCGGTGAAGGCGGGACAGCCCTTCCTCCTCTGGCACAACTCCACGCGGTGCCACTCCTGGACGCATCTGTCCAAGAAATGGGACGGCAAGACCGGTTTCGGCCTGTTTGCCGATGCGATGGCCGAGCTGGACTGGATCGTCGGCGAGTTGCTCGCCAAGCTGGACGCCCTCGGCATTGCCGACAACACGATCGTGATGTTCACCAGCGACAACGGCGCGGAAATCTTCAGCTGGCCCCGATGGCGGCAACCATCCGTTCCGCGGCGAGAAAGGCACGGTGTACGAAGGCGGCTTCCGGGTGCCCATGGTTGCCAGATGGCCAGGCGTCATCAAGCCGGGAACGATCATCAACGAGGTCGTGTCCGCCGAGGACTGGATGCCGACGCTCGTCGCCGCCGCCGGCGTGACGGACCTGAAAGAGAAGCTGCTCAGCGGCTACAAGGCAGGCGCGAAAACCTTCAGGAACCACCTCGACGGCTACGACTTCAAGCCGTTCTTCGAGGGCAAGGTCAGCGAAGCCCCGCGCCGCGAATTCTTCTACTTCAGCGACAACGCCGACCTCATGGCCGTGCGCTACAACGAGTGGAAGATCACCTTCAAGACCGTCGTCGGCAACCTGTTCAGCGGCAAGGAGCATTCGACCAACGTCCCGCTGGTGACCAACCTGCGCGTCGATCCGTGGGAGCGATACCAGAGCGAATCGACGTCCTACGGCCAGTGGTGGGGCGAGAAACTGTGGGTGATGATGCCGGCCACGGTGATCATGGGTCAGTTCCTCTCCACGTTCAAGGAGTACCCACCCAGCCAGGTCTCCGGTTCACTCGGCGTGGAGAAGGCGTTGCAGGCATTGCAGGAGGGAGGCAGCAAGAACTGAAAAATGGTGTCAGGTTGTCGCCCCGCCGCCGCGTGATCAGCTCAAGCTAATTGCGGGCGAAGCTGAAGAAGGCCTGCAGCTCGAATCAGAGAACTCGCGCGGCAGGTCGCGCAGGCCAAGGTCCGACGTCTGCCAGCCTTGCATCGCGGCCGCTCCCGTTCATGACCGAGGGCCAATGACGACACGCCGCGGGAAATTGAACAGCAAGGTCGTTGAAATCAACGACCTTCAGCGTCGGCGTCGTGGCGTCTGCCCCACAGTGGGGATGACAACGACATGCCCTCGGTTCAACATGCGCCCGTCATGGCCAGAGCATGCTCATGCAAAGCTTGAGTGCCGCGGGAGAGAAGGCCTTCCTCTACGCTGAGGCGTGCGAACTCGCCGCTTTGTCGACAGATCACGTCCGCTGTGCCGCTACGGGGCGAAAGCCGAACAGCGTTCTTCATACGCTCAGTGTTGAACT
>JBJMGS010000386.1:0-15919 GCA_045807785.1 Pyrinomonadaceae bacterium | reverse complement strand
CGAGCGCGCCGACCTCGGCGCGCCCGGCTCGGAGCAGTTCCTGACCGGCAGCGCCATCACAAGCGCGCTGCTGCCGGGCGGCGACGGGCGCTTCAGCCAGACTCAGTTTGTTAGAGACGCTAATGGTAACTTGATACCTAATCCGACCGGCTACATCACGCTGCGCAACCTGCTCACGCTGCTCCCGCAGGTGAGGGCACAGTTGGAAGCCTCCGTGGCGGGATGTAAGCTGCCGACCGGGGTCGAATGCACCGGGAGCGTTTCCGGCCCGCTCTTCCAGCAGAACTTCCAGATCCCGTACTCACTACAGTATTCCATCGGCATCCAGCGCGAGCTGCCGTGGAAGATGCTCTTGCAGACCGACTACAACTTCCGCAAGGGCGTCCACGAAGTCTTCACCTACGACGCCAACTTCGCGGACGCGGCACCTGGAATCGGTCCTCGCCTCGCGTCGTTCTCCAATTCGGTGCCGGTCGCACAGTCGGGCGCCTTCTCCACCTACAGCGGCTTGCTGACGCGCGTGGATCGCCGCTTCTCGAAGGGCTTCCAGTTCACCGCCAGCTACACGCTCTCGCGCTTCAAGGCGTTCGGCGGCGACACGCTCGGTCTCGGCGCGACGACCACCGACCTGAACAACTTCCGCAAGGAGTTTGGTCCCTCTGGTCTCGACCGCACGCACCGGCTCGTCGTGAGCGGTCTCTACGACACGCCGTGGTTCAACAAGAGCGACTCTTGGGCGAAGCGCAACGTGCTCGGCAACTGGACGTTCTCGCTCATCTCGACGGCGTTCAGCGGCGTGCCGCGCAACGCCTTCATCCCGAACGGCGCGAACCTTTCGGGGACGACCTTGCTGATCGGCTCCTACCTGCCGGGCACGGGTCCCGGCGACATCGGTCGCAAGATCAAGTCGGTGAGCCAGTTCAACGCGGTCATCACGGCTTACAACAACAGCATCCCGACGCTCGGCAAGCCGTGCGCGGATCCGGAATATCCGGGGCAGAGGTGCGATGCGTTCGAAACGGCGCTCGACCCGATCCCGCTGCTCGGTCCCAACGATCAGATCGGCGGCGACTCGCTCATCTCGCAGGACCTGCGCGTGACGAAGAAGCTGCACCTCTCCGAGAGGCTCAGCCTCGACCTGATCGGAGAGGTCTTCAACCTCTTCAACGTCGCCAACCTGACCGGCTTCCGCACCGAGGACGTCGGACCCGGCAACCTGACGCCGACCGACCGACAGACGAGCATCTTCGGCACGGGCGGTCCCCGCGCGTTCCAGTTCGCCGCGAAGTTCCGGTTCTAACCGACTCGGACTTTCGCCGGCTCTTCACGTGGCGGGGTCTCGACCGAGACCCCGCCACAATTTTTCTCAACCCCGCGGCGGCGAACGCGGCGCGCGCTCGCACCGAACCCGCCACCCCTTTTTCTAAGGAGCGTCGTCAGGTCAATGAACCTCCGTCAGCCCACCCGACTCGCACTGTTCGCCCTCGCCGCCCTCACGTCGCTTTCGTCTTTAATCAGCCCCCCGGTTTTAGCCCGCGCGCAGAGCGTCGGTCACACGATCCGCGGCAAGGTGCGCGACGCCGCGGGCAGTCCCATGCCGCGCGTGACCGTCAGCCTGGAGAGCGGGATGGGCGCGCTCATCAACCAGACCGTGACGAACAACGAGGGCGACTTCGCCTTCAGCGGGCTCTTCGAGAACGGCTACACGGTGAACGCCTCCGCCGTCGATTTCAACGCGGCGACCGAGCACGTCGAGTTCTACCGCACCATCGACGCGGCGAACCCGACGCCGGGCGAAACACGGATCATCGAGTTGGTGCTCCGCCCGAAGCCCGGCGCGGCTCGACCGCCGCGACCCGGCTTGAACTTCGTGCAGGACGTGCCGCCGGCAGCGCGCGCCGCCTTCGAGTCGGGCGTGAAACTCGCCCGCGAGAGCAAACCGGCGGAGGCGATCTCGGCTTACGAGGGCGCGATCAAGATTTTCCACGACTACTTCGACGCGCACTACGCCCTCGCCAACCAGCTCGCCGCGCAGGGCAAGTTCCAGGACGCCACCGGGCACCTCGAAGAGGCGCGCCGCGTCAATGCCAAGGACGACCGCGTCTATGATCTCTTCGGTCGCATCCTGATGGAGCAGCGCAAGTACGCCGTCGCCGCGCGCATCTTCGCCGAGGCGGCGCGGCTCAACCCCGCGGACGCGCAGTACCCTCTGGAGCGCGCCAAGGCGCTCATCGAGCAGGCGACGACGGTTGACCCCAAGCAGTCGAAATCCGCGGCGGACGAGCACGGCTTCGCGCTCGCCGAAGCCGAGAAGTCGCTCGAACAGGTGCTGCACCTGACCGACGGCAAATCGACCGAGGCGCGACTCCAGCGCGCGCGCCTCTACGAGAAGCGCGGCGAGCCCGCGCGCGCCGCCGAAGAACTAGATCAGTACCTGCGCCTCGCCCCCAACGCCAAAAACGCCGACGCGATCCGCCAGGCGATCAAACAACTCCGCGCGCAAGCCGCCGCGAAGAAGCCCTAAATCGTGAATCGTAAATCGTGAACCGCGAACAGCTGTGTGCCTGCCGCGCGAAGCAAGATCGGTCTGAGCTTGATCGGCGGCGACTCGGTCGTTGGCACTGACAGTTTACGATTTACGATTCACGATTCACGGTTTACGATTGAGGCATGGAAGACCGCGAGACGAAAGAGCTGGAGGGCGCGCTCGAACAGATTTGGGAGATCGCGCGCAAGTTCGGTCTCGACCCGTTCCCGACGCGCTTCGAGATCGTGCCCGCGACCGTCATGTACGAGATCGGCTCTTACGCCCTGCCCGGCCGCTACTCGCACTGGACGTTCGGCAAGGCGTACCACCGCATGAAGACGATGTACGACTTCGGGCTCTCGAAGATTTACGAGGTCGTCATCAACACTAACCCGTCCTACGGCTTCCTCCTGGAAACCAACAGCCCCGTCCAGAACAAGCTCGTCATCGCGCATGTCCTCGGTCACGTGGACTTCTTCAAGAACAACGCCTACTTCTCGAAGACGAACCGCCGCATGGTCGAGTCGGTCTCCTCTCACGCCGGTCGCATGGCCGAGTACGAGTTTCGCTACGGACGCAAGACGGTGGAGAAGTTTTTGGACGCCGTGCTCTCCATCGAGGAGCACATCGACCCGAACTTCTTCATCCGCCGCCAGCGCGACGACGCGCCGAAGACAGAGCACCCCGCGCCGAAGCCCGCCGGGCGCTACGATGATCTCTGGAGCCTCGAACGCAAGGACGACCCCGCTGACGAAAAGAGCGACGACGCGCCGCGCGAGCGCAGACTCCCGCTGCCGGAAAAAGACCTCCTCTACTTCATCATGAAATACTCGCCTTCGCTCGCGGACTGGCAGCGCGATGCCGTCGCTATGATCCACGAGGAGGTCGAATACTTCGTCCCGCAGATGCAGACGAAGACGATGAACGAAGGCTGGGCCAGCTATTGGCATTCGCGGATCATGCGCGAGTTGGACTTGCCGGACACGGAGATGTTGGAGTTCGCGGAGCTGCACGCGGGCGTCGTCTCGCCGCAGAAGGGGCAACTGAATCCGTACTACCTCGGCTACAAAATCTTCGAGGACATCGAGCGGCGTTGGGACAACCCGACACGGGAAGAGCGCGAGAAGTTCGGGCGCGCGGGCGGCGAAGGGCGCGCGAAGATTTTCGAGGTGAGGGAGATGGAATCGGACGTCTCGTTCCTGCGCAACTATCTGACCGAGGAGCTGTGCGAGGAGCTGGACCTCTTCGTTTACGAGTTGGTCGAAGAAGAGGAGTGGACGGTGACGGAGAAGCGCTGGGAGCGCGTGCGCGATCAGCTCGTCGCGAACATGACCAACTCCGGCTTCCCCTACATCGTCGTCGCCGACGGCGACTACAACGGCAACCGCGAGCTGTACCTCAAGCACGCCTACGAAGGCGCGGAACTCGACGCGGGTTACGCGCGCAAGGTCGTCGAGCACGTCCACACGCTCTGGGGCCGCCCCGTCCACCTCGAAACGGTCGTGGACGGCGAGCCCGTCGTCATGCACTACGACGGCGAGGAACACGACGAGAGTTGAAGGGGAGAGGGGGGAGCTGTTAGCGGTTAGCTCTTAGCTGTTAGCCAGAAAGAAGCGGCCCTCGTCTTTACCGGCGGGCTCGCGCGTGAATCTTTTTGCTAACAGCTAATCGCTAACAGCTCTTTCGTTCTTCCGCCAGATCGAGAAGTTGAGGAGCGCGGCGAAGGAGACCCACGCGAGGTAGGGCGACATGAGCCAGCCCGCGGCGGGCGTGAGCCGATGAAAGGCAATCGTCGTCGTGAGGATGGCGAGCCAGAGCAAGACGATCTCGGCGAGCGCGAGCCCTTTGCGCTTCCAGCCGAAGAAGATCACAGACCAGAGCACGTTAAGACAGAGCTGAACGGCGAAAGAGACGAGGGCGTGAGCGGCGCCGCCCGCGAAGCCGTGCTCGCGCCAGACGAGCCACGCCGCGACCGCCATCAACAGATAGAGCAGCGTCCAGACGGGACCGAAGAGCCACGCGGGCGGAGTCCAGGAGGGCTTTGCCAGACGGGCGTACCAGCCGGGGATCGCGGGTCGCGTAAAGAGCGAGCCGAGCCCGGCGGCAGCGAAGCAGACCGCGACTGAGAAGGCGAGTCCGAGCCACTCCTGCGAGCCGGTGTGCGCCGGCGCATCAATCGACGAGACGAGCATCGGAGTATCATCGCAAAAGCTGGCGGGAAAGTCTCTCCCGCTGAGAACGCTGTGAGCGCCTTCGTCAAAGAAAGTCTGATTCGCGCGACGCCGGAGCGCGTCTTCGCCTTCCACGAGCAGCCCGACGCGCTTCAGAGGCTGACGCCGCCTTGGGAGCGCGCGCGCGTCATCCGACACGCGCATATCTCGGAGGTCGGCTCGCGTGCGATCATCGAGACGCGGCTCTTCGGCATCATTCCCGTGCGCTGGGTCGCGCGCCACACCGTGTACGATCCGCCACGCCTGTTCGCAGACGTGCAGGAGCGCGGCCCCTTCCGCCGCTGGCATCACCGCCACGTCGTCTTGCCGCACGCTGACGGAGCGATCTTGCGCGACGAGATCGACTACGAGCCGCCGCTGCGTATGTTAGGCAGACTCGCCGAGCCCTTCCTCGTCCGCCCGCGCCTCGAAAAAATGTTCGACTACCGGCACGAAGTTACGCGACGCTGGTGCGAAGACGAGACCGCGTAAAACTCGCGCGCGGGCGGTCGCGGCAGAAACGCGCGGCGGCGCTAACGTGTCGCGGCAGAACCGCGCCGACTAACGTCTCGCGGAGATCATCTCGCCGGCTTCCGCCGAAGAGACGACGGGGATGATCTCGAACTCGACCAAATCTCGCCAGTGAATGGTCCAACGCTCGAAGAGCCGCGCGTCGTCGCACTCCATCAGTTGAAAGCAGCGCCCCACGTCCGTCGCGACCCAGCTCGACACGTAGCGCAAGCCTTCGGGCAGCATCCGCCCACGCTCCTCGAAGCGTCGATAGACTGCCGCCGCCGCGTCGCAGTTCCTGAAACGCTCGATGACCATGTAGAGCATCGTCGCCCCTCCCAGTCGCGTCAGCGCGCGCGGACGACCCCGCACGCTCTACGCGCGTTAGTCCATCTGTAGGGCTTTGCCGACCGCGGGGTCGCGCCGGACGCGCCAGATTTTCGCGTCGAGGTGGTAGTGGATGAAGGCGTAGCCCCAGAAGAACGAGGCCGCGAGCTGTGCCGGAAGAGACTGCTGGCCGTAAGCCTCGCCGACGAGGCGGCGCGGGAGCTGATACCAGAGACCGAAGAGGACGCCGAAGGCGAGGTAGTAAAGCAGGCGTCGGCTGATCAGCTCCGCCGCGCCGTGGCGCTCGCTCGCGCCCACGTACTTGCGGTTGTGGAACCAGATGAGCCGGTGGTATTGCAGGTTGTGATAGACGGTGAGGATGGCGACGACGGCAATCGCCTGCTGTGGCATCGGCGTCAAAAGCACGACCCAGTGCATCGGGATCGCCGCCGCGAGCAGCAGGTACTTCGGCACGTCGAGCGGCTCGGCTTTCACGGCGCGTTGAAACTGACGACCGAGCCACAGAAGCGCGATCGTGATCGTCGCGACGAGGAGCGCGGTCGCGAGATAAGAGATGCTGCCAGCGAGTTGGCGGGGCACGCGCGCCATCGCGTCTGCGTCGCGCGCGACGAAGGCGACGAATGGGTAGGTCATCGCGACGAGGATGAAGGCGCGGTCGAGCGCGTTGTCAACTTTCGCGAGGTCTCGGTTCTTCTTCTTGTAGAGCACCATGAAGCCGTAGTGCTGCTTGACGAGGTGGTAGTAAGCCCACAGCGCGGCGAGGAAGAAGAAGGCGAGCGCGAGGTGCGCCAAGACCATCAGGGGGCCGACGGCGAAGAAGGCGAGCGACCACCAGAGAAGTTTCCGGCGCGCGCGGCGCTCTTCGCGGTCGAAGTAGGTGCGCGAGAACGTGCCGAAGACGTGCGGCGCGTCGATGAGAACCGCCCACACGAGCAGCATGGGGAAGAGCGGCAGGACGCCGGAGACGTAGAGCCCGAACAGCAGGTAGCTGGACGCGACCGAGCCGACGAACCACAAGAGGTCTTCGCGCGCGTTGATGATCCAGCGCAGAGAGACGGCGCGCGCCGTCGATGCGTCGGCGATGCCCGGAGTCGTCTGGACGGTCTGCGAAGCCATCAGGAATTCTCTCAGCCTTGAAGTCTCGGCGCGGCGTTTTCAGCAGCGCGCGATTGTGTGGACACGCGGCGCGCACGCGTCACATAATCTTGCGCACGCGCAGAGCCACCGCGCGGCGGATTTTATCACAGCACGTAGCCGCCGCCCCTTTGCGTCTTTGCGCCTCCAGCGCCTTTGCGTGAGGATGATTTTCACGCAAAGGCGCTGGAGGCGCAAAGAAAATACAATTCGCACTTACCTGTTGAGGGAAATGATGACGAATGATGACAAGGCGCTCGGCGAGTTGCTCGCGCAACTTTTTCAGGCGCACCCTTGGCACGGCGTCGCACCCTTCCACGAGGCGCCCGCGGTCGTGAACGCCTACATCGAGATCGTCCCGACCGACGCGGTGAAGTACGAGCTGGACAAGCCTTCGGGTCACCTCCGCGTTGATCGCCCGCAGCGCTTCTCCTCGATGTGCCCGACGCCCTACGGCTTCATCCCGCAGACCTTCTGCGGGGAGCGGGTGGCGGAACTGTGCTGCGAGCGCGTCGGGCGAGAGGGCATCCGCGGCGACGGCGACCCCTTGGACATTTGTGTCTTGACCGAGCGACCCGCCGCGCACGGCGATTTTTTCGTCCGCGCCGTCCCCGTGGGCGGCCTGCGCATGATCGACGGCGACGAGGCGGACGACAAGATCATCGCCGTGCTCGAAGCGGACGTGACCTACGGGCACATCCGCGACATCAAGGACGTGCCGCCGGGTCTCGTTGATCGGCTGCGTCACTATTTCTTAAGCTACAAGCAACTCCCGCAGGACGCCCCGCGCCGCGTCGAGATCGCAGACGTGTACGACCGCGCCGAAGCCGAAGACGTCATCCGCCGCAGCGCCGCAGACTACCGCGCCCGCTACGGCTCACCCGAAACGCGCATCGCGGAGTTGCGTAGATTGTTGGGATAGTCAACCCGCCCTGGCCGAATCACGAAGCCCGCGCCTCAGCGCGACGCGCGATTCCGGAGTCTTGATTGACATTCCGTGTAGCTGCAAATAATCTTTTGCTTTCACCGTTCACGCCTCGTCGAGGGGTTGCCTCGCGGGCAGAGTTCGTCTTCGCACAAGGTGTTTTTCGCACGGTTGCCCCAAGGAGCCTCAGATGCCCTCGTTCGCCCCAGACAGCACGCAGTTTAAGAATGATCCGAGTTCGTTGCTCGACTCGAAGGAGCTTGACCTCTCGAACATCCAGCGCGCCTACCTGCGCGTGCGCTGGCTCGAACAGATGCAGCAGGTGAGTCGCGCTTACAGGCGCGCCTTCCGTAGCTACAAGACGCTGCGCCTAGTGACGGTCGTCGGGTGCCTCGTCATCCTCATGCTCGTCAGCCTGAGTTATGGCGCGGCAGGCGAATGGGTAGCCACGGCCCGGCTGCTGACGATCTTCCTCAGCCTTTCGGTCTCCGTCTGCGTCGTCGTCGAACAGCTCTACGAGTTCGGTGAGCAGGCGCGCCGTCACGAGCGCGTGGCCGAGCGGCTCAAGGCAGAAGGGTGGCGCTTCCTCCAACTGAGCGGTCACTACCACCGCTACCGCAACCACGCCGACGCCTTTGCCACCTTCGCGGGCCAGATCGAGGCCCTCAGCCAGCGCGGCGTGGAGGTGTATAACTTCGACGTGGTGCGCGATGCGTCCGACGAGGCGACGCCGAGGGAGGTGGCCGCCCCAAAAAAGTTGGCAAGCTCTCCGCCGGAGAGCTTGCCTCTGACAGAGACACCGACGGTGATGCACCCGGTCGCGCGGCGCCAGACGAGCTAGACGGTGGCGCGGTGACGCACCTCGCCTCGGCGCTCATCTGGGAAGTGCTCCTCAACCGCGAGCCGGAACTGGCGCGGCTTCAGGCCGACGCCGCGGCCGTGCGCGACGGCGGCGGCCCCACCTTCTGCGCGAACAAAATCTGGTACGTCAGCTTCGAGCCGCGGCTGAAACAGCTCGTCGGCCGCAACGCGCGCTCAGCCGATCCGTTGATGCACACGTCGGAAGCGTATGAGTTGGCTTACCGCACGCTCTACAGACTGCTGCCCAACTGCCGTGACTGCGTCTGTCTGCCCTGGTAGCCGCCGATCTCTTCGCGGGTGACGGATTCCGAGACGCCGCAACGTGGGCAGACTACCGCGCCCGCTACGGCTCACCCGAAGCGCGCATCGCGGAGTTGCGTAGATTGTTGGCAGGACGTGAGTGAGTAGCTTCTTTGAAGCTTAATTCAACGGGATAACTTGCGGAAGAGGAATGCGCGTTGCCCGATGACGACGAACGTGAGCTTAACGGAATCAGCCGCGTCTTGCTCCTGTTGAGATTCGACGGTCGTGTGTGACCAACCGCGCACCAACAGCCAGTCTTTGAGCACGCGCGTAGCCTTGTTGACTTCGGTGGGGCGACAGAAATCTCCTTCAATTAGCCTCACCCCGTCCCTGCGAAAGGCTGCTCTCACGCTCGACTCTTCAGTAGCCTTGAGCCCCTCGAACCGAATCGCTTTAATGATCGGCAGCTCTTTAACCTCGAAAGTAATATTAACTC
Organism: Pyrinomonadaceae bacterium; assembly: GCA_045807785.1. Lineage (GTDB taxonomy): Bacteria > Acidobacteriota > Blastocatellia > Pyrinomonadales > Pyrinomonadaceae > JAIVGV01. The sequence continues at coordinate 6,665 of JBJMGS010000386.1, read as the reverse complement.
CCCCTCGCTGCCCAATCTCTGTGGTCACGCGCGTCGCCGTCATGTCAAACGCGCCGAGGTTAGCCAGGGCGCTCAGGTCGCGGTGAACTTGTCCCTCATCGTATGGATCGCCGGGACGGGACTTAACATGAGAAAGAATTTCTTTGCTTGATAAGCGACGATTACCAGCAGTCTCGACTGACTCCACAAGGGGCGTGGGGTGTTGCGAGAAAATAGGGTGAGAGCCACAGAGGATCTACCAGAGGGCGAGGAACAGTAATGAACTGCGTCGAATGGCGCGGTGAGTCGTCATGATCTCTCCTCCGAGCGAAATAGCGAGGTTGAGACATCATACGCCCGTTGATGATTGAGCCGAAACCAACTTTCCCTCACCGCAAAGACTCTTCAATCCCACAACGCGGACAGACGAGCGTCTGTCATGAACCGTCGAGCCCGTGAGCGAGGGCGAGTGTGATAATATTTTGAATCTGAGGGTTGAGTATGAAGACTTACACCTACATAGTTGAGAAGTGCCCCGATACAGGTTTCTATGTCGGCTATGTGCCGGGCTTCCCCGGCGCGCATAGTCAGGGCGAGACGATGGACGAACTGCACGAGAACATGCAGGAAGTGATCGGGATGCTGACTGAGGACGGCGAGCCTGTATTGGAGGCCGAGTTCGTTGGCACGCAGACGGTGAAGGTCGCGTAAAGATGGGTAATTATCCTGTCTTGAAGCCACGCGAGGTCGTCTCTATCCTGGAAAAGCTCGGCTTCGTTGAAGCGAGGCAGCGCGGTTCGCACAAGCAGTATCGTCACGAAGATGGACGGAGCACCACGGTTCCGTTCCACAGTGGCAGGGATATCTCCCCGGCGCTGCTAAGGCAGATCGCAAAAGACATTCACCTCACACTCGAAGAGATGTTAGAGAACAGATGAATACTTCTGATCGTCGCACTTAGGACTAGCTGCCGTCATTCCTCAACGATTCTTCAATCCCGCACCTCGGACAGACGAGCGTCTGTCGTGAATCGTCGTGCCAGCGGGCGAGGGCGGGGGCGGAGAGTTGGGAGGCGCGGTCTCCGGCTTCGCCTTCGGTGAAGAAACGTGCGCGTGAGTCCGTATGAGGCTCGCGCGCTTTCGTTTCGGCGTGACAGCGTCGGCACGTCCAGCCGAAGCCTTCGTTGAAGAAGTGTTCCATGCTCATTCGCCGCGCGAGCCGATAGCGGCGACGACCAGCATAGCCAGCACTCCGATAGCCACAATGCCGACGATGTTCATGGTTTTCGTCGACATGTGGGTGCGCCTGATCCCTTTGACGTCGGCGTAACTGATAGTCACGGGTCCGTGCTCGTCTATGAGGGTGAAGTGATCGTCCGCGATCTCGCTGACGTAGCCGCCCTTCACGTCCTTGTCGCGTAGCTTCACCGCAATGACCTCTTTGCTCGTCGCCCCGATCACCGCGATCTGCCGCTTAACCTTCTCGACCTTCTTCGGGTCAACGGGCTTCTGTCCGCCCGCGCCCCCGTCTGCGGTCGCGGCGTCGCCCGCCACGCCTCTCGTGGCGGCGTGGACGCGACCCACCCCGCATAGGTTAATCACAAGGACAGATAAGACGAGGCTCAGAATCTTCTTGGGCATGTTGCTCTCCTACGTTTGTTAATACCGACGCGGGAGTGCTTAGCAATCACGGTGCCCTTCAAAAAACAGAGCCGACGCCGGGCATTTTAACTCTCCAGCCCGGCGTCGGCTCTGCGTGTCCGACGAATGACAGATATTTACGGCGGCGCGCGCTACTCGTCGAGCCGCCGCCTGCCGCCCGCGCCGTTCGGCGTGAGGCGGACGGGGACGCGGACGCGCTTGCCGTCGCGGAAGACTTCGACCTGCACGACGTCGTTGAACTGGTGCTTGTCGAGGACGCGGTAGAGATCGTCGCCGTTGGTGATCTTCTCGCTATCGACGGCGACGATGATGTCGCCAAGGACGACCTCGCCCGTCTCATCCTGTTGCAGACCGCGCAAGCCCGCCGCCGCCGCCGGCCCGTTCGGGTTGACCTGATAGATGCCGACGCCCTCTTCGACGGGCAGCCGCGCCTGAATGTTGCCGACGTTGAAGGGCACGATGCCGAGTTGCGGGCGGACGATCTTGCCATTCGCGATGAGCTGCGGGACGATGCGCTTGGCGATGTTGACGGGCACGGCGAAGCCGACGCCCGAAGACGTGCCCGAAGGCGAGTAGATCATCGTGTTGATGCCGATGATGCGCCCCGTCGTGTCGAGCAGAGGCCCGCCAGAGTTGCCGGGGTTGATCGAGGCGTCGGTTTGTAAAGCACCTTCAATGAGGCGTTGGTTGCGCGTGCGGATCGGGCGCTGCAGACCGCTGATGACGCCCGTCGTCAGCGTGCGCGCGAAGCCGAAGGGGTTGCCGATTGCCAAGACCTTCTGCCCGACGACGACCTTATCCGAGTCGGCGAACGCCACGGGCTGCAACATCTCGCGCGGCGCGTCAACCTGGATGATCGCCAAATCCGTGTCGGGGTCGGCGCCGACCTTGCGCGCCGGGAAAGTCTTATCGCCGAAGCTCACGGTCAACTTCTGCGCGCCCTCGATGACGTGGTTGTTCGTCAGGATGTGCCCCTGCTCGTCGATGACCGAGCCGGAGCCCGTGCCCTCGCGTTCGCCCGGATCGAAGAAGTCGTTGCTCATCGAGAGCGACGTGACCATCACGACGCCGGGCGAGACGGCGCGATAGACTTCGATGTTGTTCTGCTCGTCGGTGGCGACCGAAGGGCTCGTCACGCCGGCGGGCGGCGTCTCGATGAAGGCAGCGCTGCCGTTGCGCTGCAAGAGGCGCGAGCCGTAGCGGTCGAAGACGAAGACGAACGTGGCGGCGAAGAGCGCCGACGTGAGCGCGATTGCCAGAATCTGGCGGGCTGTCACTCTGAACATAAATTTCACCCGTTCAAACGTAAATTACCGCATTGAGGCGCGTCTCTCTATGATGCGCCCCGCGCGTGCGGCGTTTGCGCGCCCCCTCGGCGCGAGAGCCCCTCTGTCAGTAGAGACGCAGGGCGCGAAGGGTCGGTTACACGGGTAGCAATACGCTGAACGGCGCGCGAAGGTTTAGTCGTTAAAGTGGAACCGCCGAGCGCGCGGCGGGTTTAAGAGAGGATCGAGAGCAGCGTTTCGGGCAGGTGCGTGACGTAGGCGATGGCGGCATCCGGGTTGAAGACGTGCAGGGCGGAGAGCCCCGTCGCGGCGTGGACGAGCATGAGCGCGAGGTAGATGCCGAGCACGAGGCGCGTGCCCCGCCGCGCGACCGCGAGTGAGGAGAAGCGGTAGAGGAGGAAGGCGACTAGCCCGCCGATCAGAAGCTTCGTCAGGAAGAAGGGCGCGACGCCCGCCGCGAGCACGCGCGCCATCAAGCCGTTGCCCTCGGTCGCCACCCCCGCGCGCACCCACACCACCGTCAACTGCGCGTCGAGCATGTTCAGCACGAACAACAGCAGGCTCTTCGTCAGTGCGCTCATCGAGAGTTTCCCCTTCCCCAGCCCTCACGGGCAAACCTTGTTAAACCACCTCCCTTAACGACCGAACCCCCGATCCTTGCGGACAGGGGGTTCGTGGTGTACGCGCTACGGGAGGAATCCGGAGCTCGTTTGCTTGTACTGACAGGAAATGGCGAATGGCTCACCAGTTCCAAAGGTGACAGGTATCAGGTGTCGGGTGTCAGGGTTTTTAAGTCCAACGAAGCTCACATGGCTTAAGTCGAGGTAGTTCTTACCGACACCCGACACCTGACACCCGTCACCCGATTTCGATGCCCCGCTCCTGTGCGATCCCTTTCGCCTTCATGATGAGATCATCGTCGATGGGCGCGTCGCCGCCCGTCCACGCCTGCACCTCTTCGACGGGACGACCGAGCGCGACCGCCAGCTTCTCGTCGTCTGCCTCGAAACCCTGGTCGCGCAGGCGGCGCAAAATCTCGCGCCCCTGCTCTTCGGTCATGCCCTGTGAGTCCAAAGGATTGTTCGTCTCTGCCATCTGAATCTTCCCCTCTTGTAAGTGTTAAGCGCCGCGCGCCTCTGTCTGCGGCTCATCGGCGACGGTCGCCTGATAGCCCAAATCCTGAATCTTCTTGATGAGCGTCTTCTCCTGCACGACTGCGTCGTCGAAATCGACGTTGGCAGTCTTGCCGTTAAACGTCACGTCCGCCTTGTGCACGCCCGCGGTCAGCTCCAACTGCTCCCTGATCTCGACGGCGCACGACTCGCAGTGCATCCCCTTGAGGTGAAACTCTCTCTTCATCCGACTCCCTCCTTGATGCGCGCGGCGCGTGGCGCGAGAGACACTCTGGCGCACGCGCGCCGCCGCCCGGAAATTTTTCGTCTGCTTGGGGTGCGCGTATTATAACCCCGCGAGACGGATGAGCCAACAACCAGACAGCACGCGCGCGCCGACGGCGACCATCGGCGGCGCGCTCAGAGAAGCCGCCGAGGCGCTGCGCGAGGCCGGCGTGACTGACGCGAGACGCGAAGCCGCGACGCTGCTCGCCGCAACTCTTGAGCGCGACCGCACCTTCCTCATTGCGCACGCAGGCGACGCGCTCGCGCCCGATCGACTCGCGCTCTTTCGCGAGCGCGTCAGACGCCGCGCGGCGGGCGAGCCTCTGCAGTACATCACGGGTCGGCAGGAGTTCTATGGGCTGGATTTCGAGGTCAACCGCGCCGTCCTCATCCCGCGCCCCGAAACCGAGCTGCTCGTCGAGACCGCGCTCGAACTGTTGCGCGACACGGACGCCGAGCGCGGCGGGCGCGCGCCGCAGCTTTGCGACGTCGGCACGGGGACTGGCTGCATCCCCGTCGCCATCCTCCACGAACGCACGGACGCGCGCGCCGTCGCCCTCGACATCTCGACGGACGCGCTGGAAGTCGCCGCGCGTAACGCCGCGCGCCACAATGTGAGCGCGCGTCTCGCGCTCGTCGCCTCCGACTGTTTCGACGCGCTCGATGCTGCGGCGCAGTTCGATCTCATCACGTCGAACCCGCCCTACGTCGCCGAAGCAGACCTCGCCGCGTTGCAGCGCGAGGTACGCGATTACGAGCCGCGCCACGCGCTCACGCCCGGCGGCGACGGGCTCCGCGTCATCCGCCAACTCGTCGCGGACGCGCCGCGCTTTCTCGTCCCGCGCGGCCATCTCGTCTTCGAGATCGGCTACGACCAGCACGACGCCGTGCGCCGTCTAATCGATCCGCGCGTCTGGCATCCGGTTGAGATACGCCGCGACCTGCAAGGCATCCCGCGCACCGTCGTGTTACGGCGAATCTAGCTGCGCTCCAAAGCAGCGTGATAGAATCCGAGCAGTCTCAACTTTGAGGAAGGCTATGAATCTCTCGGCTAAACTCACATTGCTCGGCTGTTTTGCCTTCATCTGCTGCCTGCCAACGCATGGCTTAGCACAAAAGCAGGCGAACGCGATTAAGCCGGACGAATTGGAGGGCGTCTATGAATTTGTTTCCGAGAAGGTAGAGCTTACGAAGCCAAAGAAGGTTAGCGGCGGGCGCGCGGAGTCCGATTGGGCAGGGATTTGGCAATTCCAGAAAGGCCACTTCACACACGTCATGATGAAGCGTGTGAGGGAACAGTTTTTCGACAGCACAAAGCTCGAGGACTTAGGCTTTGAATCTTCCGCCGGTACGTATGAGATAAGCGGCGGCGGAACGGTTTGGCTCCGTTACGATATAGCTTTTCATCCCTTCGACGTTGGTCGCCCTGTGGCGATGCGATACCAGCATAAAGGTGACACGATAACGCTGACGGAAACCCTGACTCCGCACATGGAAGACCTTAGCGGGGGTACGATCACAACCGCGCTACGCCGGAAACGATAGAGTTTTGGCACGTCTGACATTTTCTTATGGACAAATTTCGCATCAAAGGCGGGCGTCAACTTAAAGGGCGCGTCTCAATTAGCGGCGCGAAGAATTCCGCGCTGCCGTGCATGGCGGCGGCGCTTCTCACCGGTGAGAGCGTGACGCTTCACAACGTCCCTTACGTGCGCGACATCATCACCCAGGGACGCCTGCTCGAAGACCTCGGCGCGCACGTGCTCCGACCCGAGCTACGCACGCACAAGATCACGGCGTCGAACATCGAGATTTTTGAAGCGCCGTATGATCTCGTCAAGACGATGCGCGCGTCTGTCCTCGCGCTGGGGCCGCTCCTCGCGCGCTTCGGCAAGGCGAAGGTCTCCATGCCGGGCGGCTGCGCCATCGGCACGCGCCCGATTGATCTGCACCTCGAAGCTCTGAAGCACCTGGGCGCGCAGGTCAGCCTGGAGGAGGGCTACGTCGTCGCGCGCGCGCCGCAGCGCGGGCGCTTGCAGGGCGGCGAAGTCAACTTCGACAAGGTGACGGTGACGGGCACCGAGAACGTGATGATGGCAGCGACGCTCGCGGAGGGGCAGACCGTCATCAACAACGCCGCGCGCGAGCCGGAGATCGCAGACCTCGCCGAACTCTTAAATCGCATGGGCGCGCGCGTGCGCGGCGCGGGCTCGCCGCAGATCACCATCGAGGGAGTCGAACACCTGGGCGCGGCGGAGCACACGATCATCCCGGACCGCATCGAGACGGGCACTTTCCTGTGCGCCGCGGCGATCACGAACGGCGAGTTGGAGCTGACGAGT